>DATEUD010000163.1:0-39451 GCA_035283265.1 Nitrososphaera sp. | reverse complement strand
GCTTTAAAAATGGTGTGCCCGCTCGTCGTTGTTCCTAGTAGCTGCTGCCGCCATATCCGCGGTTGCCGCCGTAGCGTCGTCCACCGCCGCGATTGCCGCTTCCGCCACCGCCATAACCCCTTTGGCCTCCACCGCCGCGATCGCCTCCGCGCCTGTAGCCGCCACCATAGCCTCCACCGCCGTAGCGCCTTCCTCCACCGCCGCGATCTCCACCACCGCCATAGCCGCCGCGCCTGCGGAACCCGCCGCCATACGATTGCGGCTGGCGCTGCGCCACTACTGGCACGATGACTCCCATTTCGTCATTCAGCTTGCGTATCGGCAGCTGGGTTTGCGCAAGGATGCGGTTAAAGTCGGCAATCCTGTCGTTTGAGACAAGCGATATTGCCTTTCCTTCTCCGCCGGCCCTCGCGGTCCTGCCAATCCTGTGGAAGTATATGAGGGGGTCGTCAGGCACGTCGTAGTTGATGACGTGACCGACAGCCGGAACATCTATTCCCCTTGCCGCAATGTCTGTCGCGACAAGTATGTCTTCGGCCCCTTTCCTGAACTTGCCCATCGCGTAGTCGCGCTGCTTTTGCGACAGGTCGCCATGTATGGTGACTGCGCTAAAGCCCTCGTGCCTGAGGTTGTACGCGACCCTGTCGGCGCGCTGCTTTGTCGCTGCAAACACTATGGTCTGCGCCTTGACATCCTTGTTCTGCTTGATAAAGTTGCACAGGTGCTTGAATTTTTCGCGCTCTTCCACGACCAGATATGATTGCTCGATTGTGTCGAGCGAGATTTCTTCTTCGTTGAGCCTCACGTGCTCGATGTCGTCGCGCTTCATGTATTCCTCCGCCAGCCTCAGGATCTCCGGGGGCATAGTCGCAGAGAAGAGACATGTCTGCCTGTCTTCGCTCACGTAGAACAGGATGAACTTGATGTCGTCGATAAAGCCCATGTCGAGCATCCTGTCTGCTTCGTCGAGCACCACGAACTTGACGTCGTCGAGGATTATCGAGCCCTGCTTTATGTGGTCGATAAGCCTGCCGGGCGTCGCGACTACTATCTGCGCGCCGCGCCTGAGCTTGTCAAGCTGCAAGTTGATACTCTGGCCGCCGTAGATGGCGACCGTCTTTATTCCTGTGTACCTTGCGAACCGGTTGATCTCGGTCGCGACCTGCACCGCAAGTTCCCTTGTCGGGGCAAGTATCAGGGCCTGCACCGGCCCGTTTGCCTTGATCCTCTGCAATATCGGCAGGCCAAATGCCGCCGTCTTGCCGGTTCCTGTGTGCGCCTGTCCCACGACATCTTTACCTTCCAAAACAAGCGGTATAGCTGCCTCTTGTATAGGGAACGGCGCCTCAAATCCATTTTCGGAGAGTGCTTTTGTTAGTTGTGCACTCAATCCCAATTCTTCAAAGGTTTTTGTCATTTTCCTCTTTCACTTTTTTGTGTATTCTTTTGTATTCACAAAAGCCACGGAAGAGATGAAAAGCGTTTTTCTGCTCTTGACAAATCTGCCGTGCAGAAACTTTTGTCTTACTCTCTCTAAGCAGGGCAGAAATATAAGGTATGCGGTATGATTCAAGTTTAAATTTCCAGCTAATCTACTTGGGCATGGTAATACATGCCCGACCCCGATGCCAAGCGACTGCTGTGGTTCCTCTTTGCCGGCTCCCGGGGCGGCGAGAACAGGATCAGGATAATCGACCTCATCAAGGAGCGGCCACAAAACATGAATCAGCTTGCCGAGGTCATGGGAGTCGACTACAAGGCGGTGCAGCACCACATCGGCGTCCTTGAGAAGAACAACATGGTCACCAGGACCGGCGAAAAGTACGGCGTGCTCTACTTCATCTCAAACTACATGGAGGCCAACATCGAGGCGTTCAACGAGATCAGGTCGGCGATAGAGAAGCGGAATAGATCTGGAAAAAAGTAAATAAACCAATTTTTGTTTCCTGTTATTGATGGCATGGTTGATGGACGTCAGCTCCATAGTTAGCATGGCAAACATGGCAATACTGGTTGTGCTGCTAGCCGTGTACGGCAGGATATACAGCAAGACCGGGGCCACTTTTACGATCGGTCTTATGGTGTTTGCAGGCATGCTGATGCTCCATAACGTTATAGCAGTTTACGGCTACTTTGCAATGGCGCCGCTCTATTCTGACGGCCTGCTGCCCTACTTTGTCGGGATCCACATTGCCGAGCTCGCAGGCCTGATCGCCCTCCTGAAGGTCACCGTATGGCCTGAAGGCGTGAAAACTACACCGAAAGCAGCATGATTCGCCGCCAGTCATGCAATTTGGTGCAGATCTGGAAAAAAGTATTAAAGCAAAAATTGAGAGCTGCTGCATGAATTGGTAGAGGCCAGCATTCTGGTGTCAGCGCTTGCAGGGGCGGGGTCGTTCTTCTCGCCGTGCATCCTCCCGATAATCCCTGCGTTTGTCTCGTATCTGTCAGGCACGACGCTGACCGAGATCCAGAGCCAGAGCCAGAGCCAGGGCGCCGGCGGAACATCGGTCGCGGTGAAAAAGTCCGTCCGGCTCAGCATTTTCCTGAACACCGTCTACTTTGTGCTTGGGTTTTCGCTCGTGTTCGCGGTGCTGGGCGTGATACTAAACAGCGTCCTTGCCAACGTCGGCACCGGCTTCCAGACCACTTTCCAGACGATAGGAGGCGCGGTCATAATTGCGTTTGGCGCGTACCTTATCCTGTCGACAAAGCTGCGCGTGCTCAACTTTGAAAAGAGGATGACCAAACTACCGCGCTTCAAAACGACCTACATCACGTCGTTCGTGTTTGGAGCCGCGTTTGCCTCAGGCTGGACGCCGTGCGTCGGCCCGATACTTGGCACCACGCTCACGCTTGCTGCAACGTCACCGGGCGCAGCATACAATTCGCTGCTGGCATACGCACTCGGGCTTGGCGTACCGTTCCTTATCACCGGAGCATTCTTTTCGCAATCGACCAAGGTAATCAAAAAGATGGTCAAACACCTAAAGTACTTTAACCCGATAATGGGCGCACTCCTGATCATACTGGGCATTCTTGTGATAACCAACCAGCTGAGCATCATCGGCAACTTTCCGCTTGCAAACGAGATAATCAACCTGGAGAGGGGCATATGAACTCGGACAACTTGAGCGCGCTAGCTGTTGGCATCGGCGTGGTGGCGCTTATCACCGGCTTTGGAATTTACTTCAACAACCCGGAGCTTAACAAGGCCGCTTCGGGCCAGCAGGAGAATTTCGTGCCCGCAACCATAGCCGGAAACGGCACGATACAGATAGACAAGTCGCAGTTCAAGCTAGCACCGGAACTCACAAAAATTTCCGGCTACATCAACACTGATCCGGTGACGCTTGAAGACCTGAGAGGCAAGGTCGTGCTGGTCGATTTCTGGACATACAGCTGCATAAACTGCATCAGGACAATCCCGTACCTGAACGCGTGGCATGAAAAGTACAAAGACGACGGCCTGGTGATAGTGGGTGTGCACACGCCGGAATTCGAGTTTGAAAAAGACTACAATAACGTCAAGGCGGCCGTTGAAAAATTCGAGATCCAGTACCCCGTGGCGCAGGACAATGACAAGGGGACGTGGAAGGCGTACGAGAACCGCTACTGGCCGCGGAAATACCTGGTCGACAACGAAGGCTACATCAGGTACGACCACATCGGGGAAGGCTCGTACGCCGAGACCGAAAAAGTAATCCAGTCGCTTTTGAGCGAGCGCGCGGCGTACATTGGCGCGAACGTCACCATTGATGAATCAATAAGCAAGCCGAAAAACACACAGAGTGTCAACTTTGGCCGGATTGACACGCCGGAACTTTATTTTGGGTACCAGTTCGCAAGGGCGCCGCTCGGAAACCTGGAAGGCTACAAGCCAGATCAGATCGTAAAATACACGATTGCAGAAAATGCGACGATCGCCCCCAACAGGATATACCTTGATGGAGAGTGGAAGAACAATGCTGACCATATGGAACTGCAAAGTGAAGTCGGGCAAATAGTCCTGTCGTACTCGGCTAAAGCCGTTAACATTGTTGCAGGGGGCAGCGGCAAGCTCTACATCTCCGAGGATGGCTCGATCCTGACTGGTACCTCGCGGGGCCTCGACGTTTCAGAGCAGGGCGCAGCCACGATAGACGGACAAAAGCTCTACAACCTTGCCATGCACGAAGGGTATGGCGACCGCCAGATCGTGATCGACGTTGTGGGCAGGGGATTTGAGATATACACCTTCACATTCGGGTAAAGCTTATCGGGCTCCCACCCATTCATCGTGAAATCTCAATTTACCGCATACAGGCATCAATTACCTGCAATAACCGTGCTATGGTATCGAGTGGCAAAAGTTAACGCGTTCCTTAAGTCAAAAGCGCCTGCCCGAATAAACAAAAGGGGAGAGCAATGGAAGCTTTCCCGAGCATCCCGTTCTCCCTTGGCGGCACCGTCAACACAAGGACGATGCCGCTACTCTCCCCTTTGACGCATTAATGCGATCTTGACAACCCAAGCTGACCAAATGCTAAATTATTCTGGTAAAAGAGACCACAAAATGCTTTATCATCTGACGGGCATTTGTTCACAAGCGGTAAACGCCAGACCAGGAACCCGCCTGCCGGCCGTTGCAGATCTCCCATCGTATCCCTCAAGCCAACGATTCTGCAACGGCTACTCTTTCTTCTGGAATCCAAAGTAGCAGGAATGGCAATACTCCTTGCCATAGATCACGCCCTGCGTGCCGCACTTTATGCAGGCCTTTTCGTGGTCCACGGTAGAGTCGAGAGACTTGGCCTTTTGCAGGCACTTGCCGCATATCGGGGCCTCCAGGTTGTAGCTCGACAAAAAGCCTGCGCCGCACTGGGTGCATTTCAGGCTGTACATTTTGCCTTTTGGTTTCCAGCGCCTAAACAGTCCCACGACAGACTATAAACAAAACGGAATAATCAATGTATCGTCGACGGACACTGGTAATTCTTAGGGTGATTTAGCATGGGTGGTAATTTAGGGTCATGAACTGTTAACTTGACACTGTTCAATCTTCGGGACATTTGGTGCCCCTGTTCAATTAGGGTGATGGACTGTTAACTTTGGGTGATGGACTGTTAACTTTGGGTGACGGAGAAGTAAGAGATTAAGGGATGCGACACTAGTGAAAGATCGGGGCAAACTTCCAGTGTGTGATTTTGGGCGCAGCGACCCTTGCAGAAATGACTTTCTTCCGTCCTACAGGGCCGCGCAGAGCCGTCATATTCTAGGCACTAGATCCTATCGCAAATTTGTGTATCGCTTTGTCTACTTATCAAGCTCGGAGTACTCAAGTACTTTTTTTGAGTACTTGAGTACTCTTTGAGTACTTTTTTTGAGTACTTGAGTACCGGTACTGGAGTACTGGAGTACTGTATTTGAGTACTCGAGTACCAGTACTGGAGTACTGGAGTACTGGAGTACTCTGAAAAAGCCTGAAGATAACGGTGAAACCCTGTATTTCAGGTGAAGAATGAGTGAAAACAGGGTTTGGAGCTCATGAGATTCGCCAGAGTGAAAACCTGATTCTTCAGGTGAAAACCTGATTCTTCAGGTCTTTTCACTATCCCGGAACGGGTTTTCAGACATCGTTGAGTACTGGAGTACTTTTAGAGTACTTCCAGAGTACTTTAACAGTACTTAGAGAGTACTTTTAGAGTACTTCCAGAGTACTTTAACAGTACTTAGAGAGTACTTTAACAGTACTTAGAGAGTACTTTAACAGTACTTAGAGAGTACTTTAACAGTTCATGACCCTAAATTACCACCCATGCTAAATCACCCTAAGAATTACCAGTGTCCGTCGACGATACGCTGATATACTTAGGAGCGCCGCATCACATCAATGTCTGACACGAGCCAGCTTCTTGTGCGCAGGATAAAGGACGGCACGGTCATTGATCACATCGAAGCAGGCAAGGCGCTTTTTGTGCTGCGGGCTCTGAGCGTCACCGGCAAGGAGGGCAACGTGATCACTGTCGCGCTGAACGTTCCCAGCAGCAAGCACGGCAAGAAGGACATCATCAAGGTGGAAAACAGGTTCCTGGAGACTAGCGAAACTAACAAACTCGCGCTCATTGCGCCGCGCGCGACAATCAACATAATCCGGGACTACAAGCTGGTGGAAAAGCGCAAGATCCAGTTGCCGGACTCTATAGTCGGGATCTTCAAGTGCCCCAACCTGAAATGCATCACAAACAGCGGCGAAGAGATCAGGTCCACCATCGACATCATTGACAAGGAAAAGGTGGTGCTAAAGTGCCGCTATTGCGCAAGGACACTCTCAATCGACGAGCTTGTATTTTGACAGTCTGATCCTGATAAGGCGGCCCTGCTCCCAGTCGGCTTTATCGCTTGACAGCCTGTCGATGGCAAAGTGGAACCCGATCAGCGGCACAAACACTGCAACAGTCAGCGCTGCCAGGTAATAGTTCTGCAAATGCAATAGATAGAGCGTAATCCCAACGCCGGTCATTATTTCAATCCAGGTGCAGGTGCACAGCTTCAGCGCGACGTGCTTTAGGTTCACGGCAATATTTGTCGTTTGTACTATTTCATGTGTTTTCCAGATCGCTGTCGCTACCCTGCACTTTGGCGAGCTTTTTTGACAGCTTGTACCCAAAGGCCATTGCAACAAAAAGCGTGATAATGCTCGCAACCGTTGTCAGGATCAGGTTTGTCTGGAGCACATAGTGCATCACCAGAGTCACTATGATTGCCGGGACAGCAATGACGAGCGCCAAAAGGGTGCCAGCGGCAAACACCCTCATGGTAGTAACTTTTCTTAGTCCGCCCATCATCTTGGGAAACAGGTCTTAATTTATTAAGCGTTGCTTCGACGCGGTAAAAAGGGGGAAGATTATTCCCAACCGATCTGGTGTTTGTAATAGTTTATGAGCTTGGTGTGTCTTATTCTGTCGCCAGTCGTCCTCGCTTTCTCCATTTTTGTCATCTGAGACCTGAGCTGGCTTAGATCGCACATGCACACGCCGGCTATTGGCCTGTATTTTACCCTAGAGATCTCGTGCTTCTTGTGATCCACGTACAACAGTGGTAGCTTTGTAAGGCCTATTGTTGCCAGTATACCGCCTACAATCCAGTATAGGACTGATTCCGAAATCGCGATAGAAGGTCCTGAAAGGTGCAACAGCAAGGGCACGAATATGGAAATTACAACGCCTACAGGCGTGGCAAACATGGATATTCCTGCCCATCGGTCATACGACTCAACCTCACGCTCGAACTGGTCCAGCAACCCGTCCAGCCTTTTGTCAAGCTTGTTCTCCGCCACAAGAGTTTCCATCATTCAATAAGAATGCCCACTGGTTAATTAAGATTATCTACATCATCACTTTTTACTATAATTTTTGTAACAATCTCATTCAAATCTATTATTATTGTAAGTATTGAACAATTATGCTCAAGCAATTCTATCACATAGTATTGCATTGTCTCTAATTTCTTAATAATTATTGGATAAAAGCTAAGAAAACTCAATATTTTCTGACCAATTCTGTTATAGCATAATTATCTACATTTATGATAATAGTTGTGTTCATAATTTATTGTGTCAATATTAATATTGCGTGCTTTTTCATTTTAACATGAAAGCAATTGAGTCATGGTCGGACAAAACTCACATACGTCAACCACCCTTTGAACGACTTAACGCCCGATTTCATGGTGAAATCAGCATGGGTCAGCACGGCTATGGCACTGATTCTTACACTCCCTCCGCTAGGGCTGTTCATGTCCGTTTTCCAAACCACTGACAACCTCTTTGTCGGAGTACCTGTAGGTTTTGGTCTTCACTTCCTGCTCATTGCACTGTCGACAAAGATATCGTCAGCCCTATCTACATTGTTCGAAGACTAGAGTTTTTTCCTGCAGGTTTTGTGTAAATATTAAAATTGATGCTGCATCTACCAACGGGTGGATAATTCATGAGTAAGGTCAGTATGCCGGGCAAGATTTTTGGAACAGTACTTTCACATGGCATGAAAGGCAGGTTGCTTACAAAGAACGAGCTGCAAACACTCGCGGAATCGAGAGATATTGAAGAGCTCGTTACTAGAATGAAGAACACGGTCTACCTTGACGTTCTTTCAAAGCTCACAAAGCCGTACACTGCCGAAAAAATTGAAGGGGCACTAAGGGAGAACCTTGTAAACAACCATGTCAAAATGGTCAGCATCGCCGGTGGCTCTGGAGTGTTGAACGCCTACTTTGTGAAATACATTACTTGGAATTTGAAACTGATACTGAAAGGCAAGGCGTTGGGGAAATCATACGAAGAACTGGTTCCAAAGATAAACCTGAGAGCCGAAGAGCTCGTTGGCAGGCGCGACACTGTAGTGAAAGCCTTGGTTGCCAAGAATCTGGAAGAAGCAGTGGCCGCCCTTGCCGGAAGCGAGTTCGGAGAAGATGCGGCAAAGGCCGCTGCAGCGTACAAGGACAAGGGCGATCTCAGGCTCTTTGATATCTATATTGATCATGTATTCTATCACGATCTCGGAAGAGCCCTGACGATCGAATCGCAGTCCCCGGAAGTGAAGAATATAGTTGCAGTCGATATTGATTCATACAACATACTCGCTGTGCTCAGAGGCAAGTACTGGAATCTGTCACAAAATGACATAGATGATCTTATAGTGGCCACTACTTCCAAGGTTCCAAGAGACACGCTGCAAAAGATGATCAACATAGAAAAAGTGTCTGAAGCAATAACGGAGCTGGGCAACACAGTCTACAAAGACATCATTCCGCAGTCTGCAACCGACGACATAAATGCAATAATGCAGCTTGAGGCTAGCTTTGAATCCCTGCAACTGAAGAAAGTCATCAGCTCGTTTAGGACGATGTTTAGCGTAGGAAATATGGTTGCAGCCTTGAAACTGATGATGATTGAAGTCAGAAACCTGGCGGCCATAGCTTCTGGGGTAGAACAAAAGGTTCCTACAGAATCAATTATGGCCAACCTTGTCAAGGGTACATAACAACAGCTAATCCTACTGCGCCGTTTCCTTGTACACGTTCAAATTTTTCAGAATTTTTATCACAACAGGAATTTCCAAATCGAGCTGCAGCGCGATAAATTCTTATGGTATGCCTGACAGGTAAAGGTTCTTGACTATTTGCAGCTTTTCGTCAGAGATCCTGTCCCGCATCACTTTGACAGAACTGCCCTTGTGTAATTCAAGAATTTAGTTGCCACTTTTTAGAAAATAGCAAAGATCGGGATGTTAGGCCTTTTGCTTCAACGCAACGCAGGGGTCTTTCCAGATAAGGTTGGAATACAGCATCTTGGGCACAAGTTTCCTGAATTCCGTGCCCTCTCCAGCATACCACTTCGGGAACCACTCGTACAAGTGCAACCTGATAGTCTGGATGTAGACGATCAACCCTTCGATCAGCATTATTCCAATGTTGCCTCCGATCAGCACCGCCAGACCTCCTCCATGCTCAAAAGACTGGTTTACGGTTACAAGCAGCGCAACATGCACCAGGAGCATAATCCCAATTCGGGTATAGCTGATGACGTTGGAAAGCACTTCTATGATCCTTACCAGAATGACCTCGATGACAATACCCATCAGGCCCGATCCTTCGTCCTGCCCGTGTTTTGCAGCTATTTCCTGCTCTTTCTTGCCTCCGTATATCATGATCCCGACGGTTCCAAAAAGGACCGGAGGCGCGGCCTTTGCTACCACGTCGACCGTGACCCAGTCGCCAAAGATGAAGGTAAGCCACGGGACAGGTTCAGTGTGGATCTTACCGCTAATCCCAAACATTCCAATTATGTCGTAACCAGATCCTATGGCCGCAAGAATCAACGCGACGACGGCCAGAAACTGTATGATGGCCGGGATATCGTGCGTGTACGCAAAGAGCTTGTTTCTCTCCTTGATATTCTTGTACAGCCTCAAGAAGTAAGCCATCAACAGATGGACGATCCCTATTGCTACTGAAACCTTTAGTATTTTTATAACCTGATCGAATGTGAGTTCCGATACACTCAGCACGCCTATGATGCCGCCGAGAGGGGCAAATACTGGAGCCAGGAAAGCCAGTTCATTGATATGGAAGCCAAACATCTCACCAGTCGCAAGTCCAGCAATGCTGGCGGCAGCGCCGCTGGCAGCTATCAGCGTTCCCCAGGTTCTTAGCGAGCCGTTCCCCCTGTGCCTGAGCAGCATGCCAAGTCCAAATAACAAAAGCCCATGCCCAAGGTCTGCAAACATTAGGCCGTAGAAAAGCGGCCAGACAAACGCAATGATCGGAGTCGGATCTATTTCGTTGTACTTGGGCAGACCCTGCGTCTCGGTTATCACTTCAAAAGTGCGCGTATACGACTTGTTGGTGAGAAGCGTGGGAAGAAGCTGCGCAGCCTCTGCATGCTGGTCGAACTGCGCGTCTTCAATTACAGAGACATAATCGCGGGTAAGTTTCTTGAATTTTTTCTCCATTTTATCCGGTATGTATCCTTGGATAAGAGCAAAGTTCTCCGTGCCCCCCGGCTTCCTTGTTATCTCCAGAACGTCCTTGGCCACCCTTGCAGCTTCGTGCAGCGACAGGATCTTCGCTAACATTGCCGCCTTCATTTTCTCTACGTTCTTGGTGATCTCGGCAGTCTTGGCTTCAAGTTCCTTGACTTTTGCATGTGCCTGAGAATACGCGCTGCTCGGGTTCTGCGGCATATTTGCAGGGATTTGAAGGGGATGAACACCAAAGCTCCTCATGACCTTGATGATTTTTTCAGAGTCTTCCCTCGAACCTATTACCACCACGGATGTCTTGTCTTCACTCAGCTTACTAGAATAAAGCGGCAGGTCGCCAATGCTCTTTCGAATCTCTGCCTCATCTTTCGAATCTATGAGAAATATATCTGAAAAGAAGATCTTGAGGCGTGCAAATGAAGTCAAATCAATGTTAAGGTTAGCTGCCATCTTGAGCAACGCTTCGACATTGCTGTATTCTTCAAGCTGCTTGGAAGCCATGTTCTGATCCGCTAGAATCTTTTTGGGTTCGTCGAGCGCCGCCTTGCACTTGTCTTCCAGATCGGCAATAAAATCCTGGATATCTCCAATAACATAATCTGTCTTTTCTTTTGGCGCGCCTTTGAACATGGTCGCCATGACTCCCGTCTCCAGCGGGATGCCAAGAGCCCTGATGACTTCGTCAATATCTTGGAATAACCGCTGAGCCTTCAGCAAAAGATCGTCAAAATATGGATTCAGGTGCTCAGAAGTGGTTTGAATAGGGTGGAACCACTCGAGCTCCGCCAGCCTGCTCACAGCTTCTTGGGTTTCTATTCGTGGCAAAATTAACGCTGCTTTCTTGAGCTTGGCTAGTCCCATCTTTCAGCTTACGGAGTAAATCGAATCTCTTTAAAACGTTTCTTTTTATCCGCATAATGTAGCCGGTCTAGCGTGTAACCTGCAAACAATTTATTCGAAAGGCAAGAAGACCCCTGCATTGAATATTAAAGAATAAGATGGCAGGAATTTTCCGATCTATCTATGCGATCTACTGACCCAAGATGATGAACATCATGACTATGCCGTAGATAGCGATCGACTCGACCATACCTACGAAGATGAACACCCTTGACTGCATTTTCGGATTGTCGCTAATTGCTGCAAGACCCGCGGCTCCTACAAAGCCGAGTCCGATGCCTGCACCTGCAGCTGCGAGACCGAAAGCCAGACCTGCACCCAGCAGCTTTGAGCCACCAGTCGATGCCGCCTCTTCTTCCTGAGCAAATGCCTGTTCAATTCCCATCAAACCGGTAAGAGCTATTGCGGTGGTAAGTACAGCCAAAACCGAAACTGTAACACGCCCGTTCAGCTTCTTCATACATGGATTCGAGAACAAAATGCCATATTTAATCATTTATACCAATATGAGCGGACATATCACGCGCAAGGGTTAGTAGAACTATGGCTATGCTGGGGCTCTGACACGGCGCGGAACTAATGCTGCTCCATTATTCGGTAGCCATTCGCACCAATTCAGAAATTTGCTTGCCTTTCCCTTGAGAAAGTGCTGATATCCCACCAGTCAAACTTTCAGCTACAATGCCTTTCTGTCCAAGTACTTGAGCAACCCTAAGCGAAGTATTTCCCATCATGCAAACGAGCAATGGCTTTGCATCAGGACCTCCCAATGCTTCATCCAGCTCCTTGGGAATCTGCTGGGTTGCCAAAAGTTGCTCTACCTCGCTGGCCTTTGGGACATGGATCTTGCTTTCATCAACACCCAGCGACTTTGCAATAAGCTCTATTCCCTCCTTGCGTGGAGTATACATTGTATGTATCCAGACAACTCTGTCATAATTTCCAATGTTTGAGACAGCTTCATTCAGAGGAACCTCCAGACGTTTCTGCTTTTGTTGCATGGCTTCAAGGCTCTTTCCGTACTTCTGGAATCCATCTGCAACTATTACTATGAACTTGTCATCACCACCAAAGTTCGCCATCTGCATCGCGGCGTAAAGCGCAAGGGCACTGCTTTCTCCCATATCGTATCCTTTTTCCACGAAAAACTTTAGCAGACGTTTTGCCTGCCCAAAATCTACTTCGTGCTGTCCTGCATACAGGTCAGGCTCGTAGAACTTCAATCCCGATGCCTTCCCTTTCGTCCTTATTCCTGCAACATCCTGATCGCCGAGCGGAAAGACTACATGCACCGACTTTTTGCCGTATTTCTCCATCATGTACCTGCTCAGGCCGCCCGAGGTGCCGCCCGTACCAAAAGTGCAGACAATTTTGAAATCGGACAGCGAAAGGCCTTGTTCACGCAATTGCTGGTCCACCTCTGCGGCTGTCACAGTTCTGTGTGCTTCAATGTTCAGCTCGTTGTCGTACTGTTCTGGGCAATAACAGCCGTAGATCTTTGCAAGAAGCTTGGCCAAGTTTATTATGTCCTGGCTCGCTAGAACCGCTTCCACTTCAGAACGCGACTTGTCGAAAATGGCAGGTTCGAACCCTAATTCAGAGAGCTGTGCTCGAATGTTGGAAGCGGTTGCCTTGGCTACCATAAGATTTGGGTTGCCTTTCATCCCTGGAGCAGGGCAAATGTCCATGTCAAGGTTGATGATGCGTGTTTTCCCGTTTCTCAACTCTTCGAACACTCCTTCCTGAAGCTTCCTGGAGACAAGGGCAACGACATTTACGCCGAGCTTGGTGATCTGCCCCAGAGCGATTCCAAAGTTACCCGAAGTCGCTTCAAATACCGTCTGTCCACGCTTAAGCTTCCCTGTAGCAATGGCATCATGGATTATTTGGACTGCCGGTCTTACTTTGATCGAGCCTGCAAGCAACTTCGAATCGAACTTGCCGAAAACGTGCAGATCTTTATCTACGAGATCTAGACTGAACACATTTTTTGCACACTCTTTCAAATCTCCGGTAATGTCTTTCAAGGGTGTTGCATTGACAACCTTCGCATCGCCTAGTTTTTCTTGCCAGTGTGGAACCTTGCTCCATATCTCTTTCTCAAAATGCTCAAGCAAAAAGCCATCAACGTTATTGTTCTTATTCAGTCCCTGATCCACTGTGTTATCTTGTGCAATACGGTGTTATAAAATATATGATAGGCCTCCAATGATTCCTTCGAAACAAAGCATGAGTCCTACCGGATGCAGTACCATTGCCGTAAATCACAATGCTTCTACTCCCAGTTCTAATTATAAATACTTGAAAAAGGTGAAAATAGGGCTTAGACTTTAGAGAGCGCCTTGCGCTTGCTTGCGCCGACTTCTTCCTTGATCTGCTGGGCCATCGAGTCGTGCTCAGACTTTAGCTGCGCCTTCGCCTTTTCGAAATAGCCTGAAATGTCGTCTGTCATGTTATCCTGCTCGCTTCCGCTTCTGCCACCTTCTTCTTGTCAAGGACTACTTTAACCTTCTTGAGTCTGACGAATTCTTCGCGCTCACGCTCTTCCAACGTCGCCTTGATGAAATACATAGCGTCCTCGTATTGCGGGATGATGACGTATTCAAGGGCGTTGATCAGCTTTTGCGTGCGCTCGAGCTCCTTTGCAAGGCTGAATATCGCGTTCTCGTATTCTGCTGCCTTGCAGACCCCTGAGAGCATGTTCTTGATGAGTTTGGCAGCCTTGTCGACGGTGGCATTGGTCTCGGAAAAACCATACGAAAGTTGGCTGCCTCCTTTTGTCTTTACCTGCAGCGTTGGTATCTTGACGTCGACTATTCTCCTGACACTGACGTCCACTTCCATCACGCTTGGGGTCGAGTCCGCAACCGCCTCAAGGGTGGCTGTGCCAAGGGTCATGTACGACTTGTAAACGGCAGTGTATATCTCGCCAAGGGGCGTCCATATATCCTCCCTTGCCTTGTTGGCCTCCTCTATCATTTCGTCTATCTTTTTCAGCAGCACTTCGCGCTTGTCGTCAAGGATCTTGTGCACCATCTTGGCCACCTGCATCGAGCGCCTTATCCTGATAAGCTCGATCTTTGTTGCGCTCACCCTTCTTCCAAACGACATTTCTATTTGCCCTTGTAGTATTGCCTGACGTGCTTTTCCTTGATCTTGGTCAGCTCTCCTTCCGGAAGGCTCGACAGCACGTCCCACGCCCTGCCGAGCGTCTCGTCAAGCGCCCTGTTCTCATCCGGCGCCTGCTTCAGGAAATGCTGCTCGAACATGTCGCCGGCGTCAAGATATTTCAGGTCAACGCCCGTCAGTCCGGCTCTTCCTACGATTTCTGAAAGAGCCCTGACTTCCTGCGCCCTTGAATAAGTGTCATACAACTGGTTGCCGACTTCCATGTGGTCCGATCTGGTTTTCCCTTCGCCAACTCCGTCCTTCATTAGCCTTGAAAGCGACATCAATACATTGACCGGCGGGTAGATGCCCTTTCTGAAAAGGTCGCGCCCAAGCACGATCTGGCCCTCGGTAATGTAGCCTGTCAGGTCCGGAATTGGATGCGTAATGTCGTCAGCCGGCATCGACAGGATTGGCACCTGCGTGACGCTGCCGTTCTTGCCCTTTATCCTACCCGCGCGTTCGTAGTTGTTCGCAAGGTCTGTGTAAAGGTAACCTGGATAGCCCTTCCTGCCTGGCACTTCTTCCCTGGCCGCGCTGATTTCTCGGAGGGCTTCGGCATAATTGGTCATGTCAGTCAGGATCGCCAACACGTGCATTCCAAGGTCAAATGCTAGGTATTCCGCGACTGTCAGCGCCACTCTGGGCGTGATGATCCTCTCGATCGCCGGATCGTCTGCGAGGTTCAGGAACAGCACCGAGCGCCTCAGCGCGCCGGACTCTTCCAGGCTGCGCTTAAAGTACTGCGCGTCAGAATACTGCACGCCAATTGCCGCAAACACGACGGCAAAGTCTTCCTTTGTCCCGACTACTGCTGCCTGCCTAGCGATCTGCGCCGCCAGGATGTTGTGTGGCATGCCAGAGCCAGAAAAGATTGGCAATTTCTGTCCCCTTACAAGGGTCAACATTCCATCGATGACAGACACACCTGTCTGGATGAATGATGTTGGATATTCGCGCCTTTCAGGGTTCATGGGCTCGCCGTTGACGTCAAGGAACCTGTCTGCTATCGGGTCCGGCAGGCCGTCGTTTGGCCTTCCAAGGCCGTCAAACACCCTGCCAAGCAGTTCTTGCGAAACCGGCATCTCCATCGTCTTGCCAAGGAACTTTACCTTTGTGCCTGTAATTGAAAGTCCGGTGGTGCCTTCAAAAACCTGGACGATCGCCTTGCCAAAGCCTACTTCGAGGACTTTGCCGAGCCTGCGCTCACCTTCAGCTGTTTCGATCTCAACCAGCTCGTCAAAGGACACGTTTGTGATGCCGTCGATTACCATGAGCGGGCCCTTGATCTCAGCCACCTTTGTGTATTCTACTCCGGCTGTTTCAGGCAACTACCTTCACCTCCTCTGCCAGTGCTGCGCCGCCAGCGGCCTTGCGGAACTGGTCGTCTATCTGCTTGTCCAGGTCGTCAAGTTTCGCAAGCTGCTCTTCGGGGATCTCGAACTTGGCCTTCAGCAGGGACGGAATTATCGGCATCGCCCTAATGTCTGCAAGCGAGGTGCCGGCCTTCAATGCCTTCTGCGCCTCCTTGTAGAACTTGACCATCAATTTTACCAGCTTCACCTGTTTTTGCGGGCTGCAATAAGTGTCTACTTTGTCAAACGAGTTCTGCTGCAAAATGCCTATCTTCACCATTCTTGCGACTTCGAGCACCAGCTTCTCTTCGTCTGGCAGTGCCTCGGGGCCGAGCAGCCTTACAATTTCCTTCAGCGTGTCTTCCCTTTGCAGGAGTTGGTATGATTCTGCTCTCAGGTCGTACCATTCGCCTGTAACATTTTCCTTCCACCACTTGCTTACGTCTTCAAGATAGCCAGAGTATGACTGCATCCAGTTTATAGACGGGTAGTGCCTTGAATAAGCAAGCCTGGTGTCAAGCGCCCAGAAGGTCTTGATGAACCTGATCGTGTGCGTTGTTACTGGTTCTGTGAAATCTGCGCCTGACGGCGACACTGCGCCCACCAGCGTGACAGAGCCGGCCCTGTTCGGTGATCCCAATGCCCTGACTCTGCCCGCGCGCTCGTAAAATTCTGCGAGCCTTGACGCAAGGTATGACGGGTAGCCTTCTTCTGCGGGCATTTCTTCAAGGCGGCCCGACATTTCGCGGAGCGCCTCTGCCCACCTGCTCGTTGAATCGGCAACAAGCACAACGTCGTAACCCATGTCGCGGTAGTACTCTGCCATGGTCGCACCCGTGTAGATTGACGCTTCCCTCGCAGCCACCGGCATGTTGCTAGTGTTGGCAACAAGCACCGTCCTCTCCATCAGCGGCCTGTTAGAGCGCGGGTCAATAAGGTGCGGGAACTCGACAAGAACTTCGGTCATCTCGTTGCCCCGCTCGCCGCAGCCAATGTATACGACTACCTTGCTGTCTGCCCACTTTGCGATCTGGTGCAATGTCACGGTCTTGCCGGTGCCAAAGCCGCCGGGGATCGCGCCGGTTCCTCCCTTTGCGATGGGAAAATATGTATCAATGACGCGCTGCCCAGTCACCAGAGGGACTGTCGGGTCGTAGCGCTCGGCATATGGCCTTGGCTTTCGTACTGGCCACTTGTGATACATCTTTAGCGATACTTTGTCGCCGCCTTTCTCGGTAGTTGCGATGACGTGCTCGATGTCATATTCGCCCTCGCCTGCAATGTCAACAAGCTTGCCACCTGAGTGGTTTGGCGAGACCAAGATGCTGTGCGTCAGCAATGGAGTTTCTTCAACCGTGCCCAAGATTGATCCGGGGCCAACCTGGTCGCCCTTTTTCGCGCTGGGTTTGAACTTGTACTTTTTCTTCATGTCCACCGGGCTTGTGATCACGCCCCTTCCGATGAAGGCGCCGGACTTTGACGCGATCTCGTCCAATGGGCGCTGAATGCCGTCGTAGATCTTGCCAATGATTCCGGGGCCCAAAAGGACTGAAAGCGGCTGGCCGGTGCCAACGACCGGCTCGCCCGGTTTTAATCCGGAAGTCGACTCGTATACCTGGATGAATGCAATGTCGCCAGTTAGCCTGATGACTTCGCCGATGAGCTTCGAATCACCCACCTCGACAGTTTCGTACATTTTTGCTGTAGACATGCCGTCTGCCTTGACTGCCGGGCCGCTAACCCAGACGATTCTCCCTTTTACTACCATTACGCCTCTTCTCTCAGCATCTGGGCAATGTTTTTCCTTATTAAAGGTTTGAGTCTTTCAATTCGGGAATCAAGTGTGTTGTCAAATGTCATCGTTCCGTCCGCGGATTTGACCTTGATACCGCCAAGCACGTTGATGCTGTGCTCAGACACCCTTGCTTGCACCTTGGGGCTCTTTTTCTGCAGGTCTGACAATATCTTCATGACAAGCTCGGCGTCGTACTTATTGCATTCAATGACCACTTCGCCAGAGCCGACCGACGAGACGCTTTCTTCAATGATGTTGCTCATCAGGGCCCTGTAGCTGTCTTTGCTGCCAGAGGTCGCAAGCTTTTTTCTGGCTTCGTCAAAGGCGTTGTTGACCGCGTTTTCAATCATCAAAAGCTCCTGGTTGCGGGCCGCAAGCCTGGCTGACCCGACTATCTGGCGCTTCAGGTTCTCGGCCTGCTTTTTTGCAGACTCGACTATCCTTGTGCGCTCGGCCACTAGCTTGCCGCGGGAAGCCTCAAGGTTGTTCAGCGATTCCTGATACGCAGAATCTATCTTTGAAATTAGTTCTGCTTCTTTCTGTGACATAACCTTGCTGATCGTCCGCTCCAAAGCAGAATCTGAGCTCATTTGACTGTTTTCGGCTGTCTCACGTGATTTTAACCTTTTGATAGAGCCTACGTTGCGGATACCCCGCCAAGCTTGCTGTCGACGCTTCTGGCAAAGGCCCTTATGTGTCTGAGGTGGCCGCCCTCCCAGTATACCTTGCTGCAAGTGTTGCACTGGTAAAACTCGCGATGGCATTCCGCGACCCTGTCCGGCAAGCCGTTTCTCACCTGCTCCGGAGTCCTCTCTTCCAACAGCCCGTTGCACATGGAGCACCGGGAGCCTATGCCGTTCAAGTCGACCGATGTGACACGGTTCTTTGAAAGGATGTGCACAATGTCATCGAGATCGCCTGCGCCGCTGACAAGCACTCCCGGGGCGCCGGTCTTGACTATGCGTTTGAACAGCTCCTTGTCGGCAGTCAAGATGACCCTGCCCTGCTCGATGCCAACTTTTAGAATTTCGTCGTCGTGCGCATGCGCAATGTACAGGGTATCAAAGCCAAAAATGCGGAGCTTGCGCGCGACGCTGCCGAGCATCGCGTCGGCAATAAAGCTAGGCGCCTTCGGCGCCACCGGACGACTCGCCCCTACACACTTCGCAGATGAACGTGCCCTCGTTGTACTGCAAAAGGTCGGACCACTCGCTGCACTCGTCACAGTAGCCTGACACGTTGCCGGCTGGCCGGCCAAGTTCGCCCCTGATGATGGCCGCCTTTTCCGACACGACATCTACAAGGTCTGGCGTAACTGCAATCACGTCTGAAGAAGAAATGATGCCGACAAGCCTTTTCTTGTAGATCACGCCTAAGCGCTTGATGTTGTGCTTCCTCAGCTGGCGCGCGGCTTCGGTGATGCTCTCCTCGCCCTCTATCGTGTGGATGTCCTGCATCACGTCCTTTGCCTTAATCTGGCTTGGCTTGGCGTCCTTTATCAGGCCGTTTGAAACAATGTCCCAATCAGTCACGATTCCGACAGGCTTGTCCTTGTCCATGATGACAATGCTCCCGATTCTTTCTTCCTTCATCTTTTTCGCAATGTCGCGGACATTGTCGCTTGGAGAAGCGGAAACCACCGGGCTGTTCATGATGTCCCTGACAAGCACTCGGGTGGTCATGTTTGCGTCGGCATACTCCCTGATTGGCTTTTTTACCACGAAATGTAATCGAATTTCTGGCTTTAATTACTTATCTGCCTGTCCCCTTGCGGTGAACGATATCCTTGACTGGCCGGTCGGGAGCGCCCTTACAAAGTCATCAAGGCTTATTCGCTTGATCGTTTCTGCGAGGTCGGCATCGCCGGCTATTTTCACAAATTCAGATCTTGCTTTTTTTGCCGCAGTCATCGGGTCCATTCCGCCCTGCAAGAGTACCGCGTAAAACATTGCTCTCTTTTTTATCGCTTCTTCAGGGCCACAGACAAGTGTTTCTCTGCCTTCCAGCTGTATGATGCCAATTGCAAGCCTTATCTCTATTCCCTTGAGGTAGCTCCGCTTGCCCTCTATCACGAACGAGCCCTTTGGCAGGAACTGGCCGGTAGGCGCCCCCTTTTTTATCTGCTGCGGCATCACCCAGTAGGCGTCGGCGCTGGAGAGCCCGTCCTTCCACGCTCTGCTAAATGATACAGTGGCGTTTGCCACTTGCTGCAATGACGGATCGATCTTGCCTTCCTGTGCGGGCGTGGAAGCATTTTTCACAATGAAAAATGGCGAGCCGTGCACTTCTGCGTGGAACACGATGTCGTCCTCTGTCAGGTGCTTGCGTATCAGCGCCGAGTTTGACGAAGCGTCTCGCCCGCCGATTGCCAAGTGCCCGTCGGTGGTGACGAACCACCGGTAACGCTCGTACCACTCTTTTGCGGTTTGCTCTTTCACTATGATTTTTTTGTGGATGGCCGCGGTCTGGCTGCGCAGCTTTGTAATTTGCGCAAGGATCTTGGATCTTGCTTCCTCTATCGACGCGTTGCCCCGCTCCATCTCTTTTGCGCGGGCAAAAAGCATCGAGCTGAGCTTGGCGAGGCTTGGCTGCATCTCCACCTGCTCGCCTGCAACATCGACGTATTTCACGCCCTTTTCCTTCACCATTGACGCAGAATTAGCCGCAAGCGCGTCGTGGATCTTGCCGTCGTCCGGGTTCTGGTAGGATAGCCTCATGAGCTCGTCGGCAAGCTTGCGTATTGCAGCTGACTTTTGCATCACCTTTTCTCTGGCCTTGTTCTGCTCGTCAAGGTCATGCTCGAGGACCGCGATCTGCCTGTCAAGCTCAACTGTCTTGCTGCTGCGCCCAATGTCCAGGATTTCACTAGATAGCACTTCGTCGACTGCGTCCATGTACGACGCGACTTTTTTGGCGCTGGCTTTTGCAGCTTCTCCTGTCATTATTGGCAGCGCTTCCAGCGGCTTTTCGCCTACCATGATTACCACGGGCTCGTGGTTCTTGCCGGTGCTGACATCGCTAACAAGGCTCTTGACAGTTGAATAGATTTTTTCCACTTCTTCATCAGAGAGCTGCCCTGCCAACCCAGCTTCAATTCCTGCCCGCCTGGCGACCTCCTCAACAAATTTCTTGGGCATCGAGATGCTGCGCCCGATCCACCGGAGCACGTCTAAGTTCTTTGCCTCATTTCTCGATGAAAGCATCTGGTCAAGTGTGACTTCAAAAACGTCGATTCCCCTTGCCGGCGGGTATGCGTAGCGTAATCCCACATTGAGGGTCCTGTGCCTGACCTCGATAGAGTTTAGGATCGCGACTATCTGCATATTTTCGTCGCATATCACAAGGTTGCCCTCGCCAAAGAACTCGCAGACGACGATTCTTACCCTGCCGTCCGGGTGCCTGAATTTCATCGAGACGATGCGCTCGCTCCCGACCTGCTCTATTGACTCTAATTTCGCACGCTCTATCTCCGCTTGCGCGACGCTCTCGAGCTTATTTTCCTCAACCGGCTTGAACCTGAGCCTTGTTATCCACGCGCCCCTCGCAGACAGGACCAGCATGATGTCTTCCTGCGTCGGGTGGTGCAGCTTGAGAAGGAGGGAGCTCTTTGTTATGGCATTGATGCCGCTTACATAATACCCTGAGGTAACCTTGCTCCTGATCTCGTTGACAAGGTACCGCAGCTCGATGCCGGACAGCTCCATACCAGAGGGACAGGCATTTCGCAAATATTAAACAATTGAAAACAGCCGCAAGGCATTTTACCAGCTCCAATTTAATCAAAAAAGACAATTTGGACATATTTGAGCGGGTCTACTACGCGCGGGCCATAATCGGGGTGGCCGCCGGCATCGTTGCCGGTTTTGTCATCCAGGTCGAGTTCGACCAGTACGCCTCAGTCGGTGTGGCCATTGGAATCGCGTTCGTGTTCTACTTTATCTCCCTCGGAGTCGGGAGGAGCATCGCCAAGAACGTGCCAAGGGACAAGCGCAGAAAGGTCGCGACAGAAGGCATCATCCCGTTCATCTTTATGCTGCTTACATTCATGATAATCGTCTTCACGGCGCTACACCAGTCCCTTGTAACATAAATATCGGCGTTTGCTCAGATACAGCAACTTGTGGGATTATCGCACTCCGGGCATCCCTGACGAACTTTTCGAGCGGACAGAAGAAGTGCCCATAACAAAAGAGGACATTCGCGCGATAGCGATAAGCAAGCTCCGTCTAAAAGAAGGACATTCCGCGATAGACGTTGGCTGCGGCAGCGGCAGCATAACAGTAGAGCTATGCCTGCAGACAAAAGGTAACGTTTACGCTATTGACTTTGATCAAAAAGCGATCGAGCTGACAAAAAAGAACTTGCAAAAATTCGGAGCAAAGGCAGAAGTCATTTTAGGAAAAGCGCAGGATGCTCTGCCGAAACTGCCGCAGGTAGATGCGATAATCGTCGGCGGCACGTGGGGCGACACAAGGCAGGTGATCGAGCTTGCAGTCAGCAGACTCAAAAAGGATGGCAGGATTGTAATTGATACGATACTCATTGAGACGATGTACCAGGCGCTCACTGCAATCAACGAACTAAAGCTGGCCGAAGTCGATATTACTCAGATAACAATATCAAAGGGGCGCAAAGTTACGACGGGCACGATGATGCTTGCAAGAAACCCTGTAATGATAATATCCGCGACTAAAGCCTAGCGATTGCGGCGTCAAGGTATTCCCCGTCTATTTCAAACCCAACAAACGGGACTCCAATGCGCATCGCGGCAACCGCAGTCGAGCCGATGCCAGTGAAAGGATCAACTACCATCTTGGCGTCGCCGTGCAACTTTACACACATCTCTGGCAGCTTGACAGGAAAAGTAGCCGGGTGTGGCCGCTCACTCTTGCTCCGTATGGTTTCGTAGGGGATGAACCACGTGTTGCCCCTGTCGCGTTTATCCTCCTTGGCTGCCTTCCACCTGCCGATGTTTGTCTTGTCCTGGTACGGTATCCCGACAGCCAGCTTGTCAAGGCGCGTATCGCCGCTTTTCGTGAAGTGGAAAATGTACTCCTGGCAGTCGTTCAGGAACCTGTCGCTAACTATCGGCTTAAAGTGGCCGACCGCAATGTCGCCGGCGATGCTGGGGTAGTCGCCGACATCTGCCTTGCTTATTGCAATCGACTTGACCCAGTTGATGACGTTCTGCAGCACAAAGTGCTTCCTCAGCACTGAAGCCACGTCCCACGCTATCCACTGGTCCTTTGGCTTGTTGCCTACGTTGAGAAAGAACGAGCCGTCGTCGGCAAGCGTCCGCTTGACTGCCACGCCTACTTTTTCCATCCACGCCAGGTATTTTTCCCGTGGCAGCGCGTCGATGTAAGAACTATAGCCTATGCCGATGTTGTAAGGCGGCGACGTGACAACCACGTCGACTGATTTTTCATTGACGTTTTCATTCAGACCTGTTAGGCAGTCCTTCAGATAAAAAGTGGCGGAGCAGCCGCCCTTTCGCACGACCCTGTAAGGCGCGTCCTGATTCTGCAACGAACCAAAAGCAAGCAGCCCAGCATTTATCCTTTACATTCTTCCGTTTTTGCTACTCGAAGAATCTCGCATCCCTTTTGAAAGCAAGGCTGCGCTGTAGCTCGTGCATAATTGCCTGACATGCAGCGCCTGCACCAATGCAAAAGGTGCAGTGTCATCTATCGATGCGATGGCAAAAAATGCGGCAAGCCCTTTGGACATAGCTATTGCCGAGTGTGCTCGTCACCAGCAGCAATGAATTTCATGGCAATGGCAGGTTAGCGGGCGGCAGCAAAGCCTAGCTCTACCCCGCGCCTCTTGTCATAGTTGAAGGTAAAGCTCTCGTTATTCGCGAGCGGTATTCTGGAGATCATCGCGTCGCACTGGGGGCATCTTACAACATCGTGCCGTCTAGTGCTGACGGCCGAAGCCGCCCAAAAGCAAAAATCACATATAAGAAACTGGCGTGGCAATTTTAGAGAAGAATCAATGTTGCAAATCTCCAGCACGGACGCCATCGCCTAACAAAGACGGACCTTCGATATTAAAAGAATCTGGAGCGTTTTACTAATGCTATATCTAGTTATAATGTTATAGAGCTTTATTCTTGGCAATCAACTTGCCGCTTACCACCGCTCCAATTATTCCCATCGCGGCTGCGGGCGCGGCCACAAGAGGGAACACGGTGCCAAGCATCTTAAAATACGTGGGCGCGATCAGGCTTGGCCAGACGGTCTTTTGATCCAGCATTGGGTTGTACGCATACGTTATCAGAGGATAGTATAGAGTAAAGAATGCGATGCCGACTATGGATCCCGCCGCATAGAGAGATATTCTTGATCTTGATAACGACAGCAACGCGTCGGCCGCTGCAAAGGGTATGATGTTGGCGGCATAAAACGGGATTGTGAGGAGCAGCGCATCGTTTGGAATCATCGATGTCAACATACTTGTCGCGATAAATGCCGCTCCGACAACAGTCACTAGGCCAAAGCGCCTGCCGGCGAGGGCTGACGAGCTGCACACCAACACTGACACCAGGATCGGAAACGCAAGCGTCGCGACCGCCACTCCGAGAACCGGGTGCGGGTCGAAATTAAAGTATCCAGTGCGCGAGAACGGAAGCGAGAACATATCCACCATCCCCGAAGCGGCAAGCCACACCGGCAGCATGCCGATCACAATTAGGGGAGGGGACAGGCGGAGCTCGCGGAAGGCCATGCTGCCGTGGTAGACCATGCCGGCAAGGGCGCCGGCGCTGCTCACTATCATGCCGCTTACAAGCACAAAGTGGGGCGGGCTGAGCAGGCCGTCAAGACCGAAAGCCGAGTGCCATGCAAAGTCTACCGGCCCGGCAGCAACAAGCATTGCGATGCCGGCAACCACCAGCTTGATTGGCCAGATGATACTGCCAGCGCGCCGGGATGTCAGGAACAACATAACGGCGCCGGTCACGGAAGAGCCGGCTCCAGCATAGAGAACCGCGTGGGGAAGAGCAAAGAAGGTTTCAGGCTTGTTCAGCAGGTGATTGTTGATGTCCCAGCTGCCGCCGCCAGCCGCAAGCAAAACCCCGAGGCTCACGAGGACATAGCCCGCGAGGAATCTGGAGCTAGAGCCAATGACGCTCTGGGCATGGCTCGGCCTGGAATAGTTCATTTGCTATTTTTTCGCATGTTCTATAATTAAGGCTTTGTTGTTACCTGCACATAATATACTTGCACAAACTCCTGCTGATAATCAATCGTGCCTTCATGTGGCCAGTGTGCGCCGTCCCAGCTGTGCGGGAATGCGACAGATTTGACAAATATCGCGAATTTGCCATCTGCCTCAGGCTTGACCTGAAGGTCGACGCTGTAAGCGCTGCCGCCTGCCCACGGCCTGCTGGAAGCCTCGATAGACGCGTACTGTGCCTTGACCGGCCTTTCGATGCCGGCGTATTCCGAGCCGACGGACTTGCCTTCGTCGATAAAAATGGGCGTTTGCGCGAAATTATGCATGATAACCTCTATGTTATTGGTGGCAGTGAGGTTTGGAAAGCCGACAGATACGATCTGCATGTCGGCCTCTTCGCCCTTGTTTCTGCCAGTCACGGAAACGGCAAATGTCTGCCCCAGTTCAACCTCAGATGCAGATAGGCTCACATTCATAACCACAGCTTCCGGCCTGTTAGGCTCTATTGACTGGTACGATTGAGGGAAAACATAGAGTGTAAGCGAAAGATACAGTGCAAGCGCGGCTGCAACTGCGACGGCAAGAATTATTGACCTTAACAATGTATGATAGGATTACATCTCTGTCTTTTTATTTCTTGGCAATACAGTTGCGCGCATGCAAACAGCAATCGACCGTGGAATACAAGTGCCGGCATGCAGCGGCTGCAGGAGTTCCGAAGGCGTGGCACCTTCTGTGACCATGTACAGGGAGCCGTATTTCTGCATACACTGCTGCAATTACCTTGACATAGCCGGCAGGATAGAGGGCTAGCGGCTCTTTACATGCGTCTGCTCATAGACCCTGCACACCTTGAATCCCCTGATACAACATAAAATACTACATCCTCCTGATTTTACGCGTGCTAAAGGCGTTGTATGTTTTGACGATCGCAGTCGCACTCGCGACGCTCGTGCCGGTTTCGCTTGCGTTTACGCCTCTCGGCCCGGAGATAGGTGGAAGTCCTGAGCTCGGGGTTTACGACAACGCCCAAAGCAATATCATGGACGCAAGGGGCGACGCAGTGGCCGTCTACCAGAAGAACGGGACGGAGGCGATCCCGCAGGTCAGGGATTACCACGATATTCTGGGCGCCAGCGTCATAAAGCGCGGCGAGGCTTTCTTTTTCACAATCGACCTTGCTGGCAACCCCAACAGCAATCAGGAATATGAAACGATTTACCGCTGGCACGTCATTACCACAAGCCAGATAACAAACAGAGAGCAGCTATACACGATCATGTTTCCGAACTTTGCCCCGGGCAGCAGCAATTCTACAACTCAGGGCTGGTACTTTGCAGTGTTCGACAACACGGCCAACACGTTCACTGTAAGCCCCACCAAGATCACTGACATGCCGGAGGACAGGATCCAGTTCTCCGTGCAGGGTTTGTTCATCGGGAATCCGGCCAAGTTCGCTTACTGGGTAGACGTGTTGGTGAGGCTGAACGCGACGCTTGGCGAGCCCGATTACCTGATGGACTATGCGCCGTGATCACGCAACGCTGGACGACACTGTCTCGGCAACCGAGATCACTCCAGTGTAAAGCTCTCGCCTGACATTTCGTCGGTCACGACATAGGTGAGCAAATAGTCGCCCACCGGGAACGGGCTTTTCTGAGTCAGCGTCAGCTCCAGAAACTGCAGCAATTGCGGCGGTGTGATCACTATGGCAATGAAAAATGTGCGATGTATTGGCAGAAACGTGCGCAAATAAGTCTTAATCGATTCGCTTTAATCTACGAAAAAAAGTTTCATAAAAGAAAGGTTAAGGGCGCTTGGCGATTCTGCGTCAACGACCTGTTACAGCCTATGCCGTTAAAGTCGCATTTTTTGTGTGATGCAGTTTTGTCCGCCAAGCGCCAAAGTCAAGCCATGAATTTCGGTACTATCAGCTCTATCATCACTATATATACACAGTTATTACATAAAAACATTCTTATTTGCAGATATTTTCGATAAAGCATGTACAAGATACTATTTTAATTGTTATACACTATATTTTCATAAATTTCTTACAATCGGTATATACGATTTTGGATCGGCATGTGCCGCATCGGATCTTACGGGCCTTTCCAAGATACTTCCTGGAAGCTGCCGTACGTGCCGGAATACCTGAAATCGAGGAAGCCGTCGTTTGCGACAATCGTCTTTGTCGACGACATGTCCATCCTGCTGGCTTCAAAGCCTTCCGGCAGCTCGATTATGGCGCGATGAACCTTGCCCGTGACAGGGTTCCTGATAGGCTCAAGCCACGCTTCGGCGATGCCGCCGACCTTGACGTGGCTTTTGAGCCCATTAGCCTGAAAAGTTATTCGCGCCAGCCGCGGCTCTCGCATTTCGTTGATCGTGCTGCGGTAAACTTCAAATGGCCCGCCACCGGCCTTCCCTACAATTATTTTGGCCAGAGCGTCAAACTGGTCGTCATTTGCACGGTCGTCAATGTAGAATGAAGCCTTGCCGCGGCCCTCGTGTATCGCGCCCGGCCACGACCCGATGAATGCCATGTTGAGCTTTTCAAACTTGACGCTTCCATAGTTGCCCTTTATGATGTGGATGCCGCTGACGCCTTCGCAGTTGCCGTGTGTAGGCTTGGCGTTGAACTGGCAAGGACAACCCCAGTCGCAGTTGCAGGCGTCAAGAAAGTAGACGCGCATCTGCCACTTTGTCTTTGGCTTCACTGCACTTTAGCGAGACCTGAACTATTTTTACTTTTTTTCCATCTTACATATTTTTAACGCCGGCCTTTCTTTGTAGGGCAGGTGCCGCCGCTAAATTCAATAATATCCCGGCTGCTTGCCGGCCCCGGATGCCGCAAAATGCTTGCCGGGGACGGGATAACTGTCCCGGAGCTGAGCATAAAGGGTATTCATGGCATCGTTGAGGCAGCATCGGTGGATGTCAGGTCAGCAAGGAAAAACGTGCCTGCGATAGGACAAGCGGCAAGCGTTGCCAAGAACCTGGATGAATACCAGTTCCTCATATGCTCGCTGATCCCTTCACTTCCAGACTCTGACCCGTCAAAAATACAGATGCAAAAATACCGAGTGACCATAGTCGCGGCGTTTGCGATGCTAGCCTCTCTGTTGAAAGAGGTCAATACGGCCGACCTTGCGCAGTGGAACGTGCACGCCAAGTCACTCCTGGAAGGAACGTCTGAAGCATATGTGAAGGCAAAATCAAACGCCAAGTTGCAGATCGCGAACCGCAAGGAAACATTCGAGTTTTTTGGCGTGCCGGAGGAAATGATAGACGCGGCACTCAGGGCTTTCTATGGCCAGTAGCCAAAGCATAAATGGGCAGGTTTTTGCGTAATAGCTGTGGTCATTGCAGTCGCGCTGATGGAGCCGCAATACCCCGTCAACGTGGGCCACATCGCGAGGCTGATGAAGAATTTCGCCATCAAGCGGCTCTATTTTGTAGAGCCGAATTTTGATAAAGTAGGGGCCGTGAAATATTCTACGCACGGCAAGGATGTCCTTGAGGCTGCCAAAACCGTGACCCTGACGCAGCTGAGGAAAAAATTCGACGTCCTCATCGGGACGACTGCAATCCGCGCTACCAGCAGGCTGAACATACTGCGCGAGTCAATAGGCGCAGAACAGATGGCCCGGATAATTCATGACGGCAGCAGCAAAGATTTCTGCATCGTGCTTGGCAGGGAGTCATCGGGGCTCAACAACAAAGAACTTGCCCTGTGCGACCTTGTAGTCATGATTGACACAAAGACAAAGTACAGGACCATGAACGTCGCCCACGCGCTGGCGGTGCTGCTCTACGAGATTTCAAAATCAAAGCCGGAGCTGCCGGAGAAAAAGAGCAAGAAAAGGGCCGACCTTGCTTCGCAGCAGGACATTAACATCTTGCTCCAGTACCTTGACAAGGTGGCTGATGCCGGTAACTATGATCTGCACAAAAAGCCGCTGCTGCAAGCGGCAGTCAAAAAGCTGCTGGCAAAGAGTGTGCCTACCGCAAAGGACATCATGCTGCTCGTCTCACTCTTCCGGCGAAGCCTGCTTGCCATAGAGCGGAAAAAGCGCGGATAGCACTGCCTTAATATATCTACATTTGCTGCCTGCAAGTATGCAAGGAATCCAAAAAATGAAATGCACATCATGCGGGGTCACGTTCATGTCTGAGAACGAAGCAAAAAAGTGTCCATCGTGCTCCTCATCGCACGGAAGCGACCACGACATGGGCGGCTGTGGCTGCGGTCATGGTCACTAAAAAATTTGATGAGGATGCATAACTGACCCACCCAATGCACGTCTTGCGGGCCAGCGCATCGCTCTTTTTCTTGTGTGTTGTTTTCTCGTTGCTTTTGTACTTCAGCAGCACGACTGAAGATCTGGTGCATGCATCACCCACAGTTTTTTCGAGATTGCGCGGTTGCAACTAGCTGGCAAGCGTTGCCATCCTATGACGGCGGCTGCCGGCTCGCGCTTTTCTCTGTTAGACGGCTTTATCGTTATCCTCTGCGTTTTCGTCGTTGTGTGTCATACGTGCGTACGTCCGTCAATTCCGCGCCTGTTTGTTAGTTTGTCTTTCGTTACTGCCCGTAGGCGTATGTTGCGCCTTGTCTTCGTTTTGCGCAACATCAGCTAGTATCAATGTTTCAAAAATGACAGGGTCAACATTTTGGATGCAAGGTGTAAGCTTACAACTAAATTGGTAAGATTTATGACGGAATCAACCGAGATAGCTGGCATGGAGCATTACGAGCTGGCGGCGAACCTAAAGATATGCAGGGTTCTCAACGGGATGTGGCAGGTTGCAGGCGCACACGGGCACATAAACCCGCAGGCGGCAGTAGAAGAAATGATCAGATATCATAACGCTGGCTTTGTCACGTGGGACCTTGCAGACATTTATGGCCCGGCGGAAGATTTTGTCGGTGATTTTATGCGTAGATTACCCGAGCAGGAGCGGCAGAAGGTCCAGGCGCTGACAAAATGGGTGCCGGAGCCCCAGCGGATCACCCGGCAAATAACTCGCGCAAGTATTGAGCGGTCGCTCAAGCGGATGGGCCTCAGCTCGCTCGATCTGGTGCAATTCCACTGGTGGGACTATAACAACCCCTACTACATCGACGCTCTCAAATACTTGTCAGATCTTCGCGACGAAGGCAAGATCAAGAATGTCGGCCTTACCAATTTTGACACAGAGCGCATGCAGGTGATGAAGGACGCGAATCTCAAAATAATGTCAAACCAGGTGCAATACTCTATTGTTGACCGCAGACCAGAAGTAAAGATGACGCGCTTTTTCCTCGAGAATAACACAAGCCTGCTTGCGTATGGGGCGATCTGTGGCGGCCTGATGTCAGAACGATACCTTGGCAGGCCAGAGCCTTATTCAGAGCTTGACACGGCAAGCCTGAAGAAATATAAGCGCATGATAGATGCGTGGGGCGGATGGCAACTGTTCCAGGAGCTGCTGTCAATTTTGAAGAGAATAGCACAAAAGCATGTAGTGAGCATTGCAAATGTGGCGACGCGTTATATTCTTGACAAGCCTGCTGTGGCAGGAGTAATAATCGGCGCGCGGCTTGGGATAGCCAATCATCAGGACGACAATGCCCGCGTGTTTGGCCTTCAGCTAGACCAAGACGACAAAAGCAGCATAGAGGATGTATGTAAAAAGTCAAATGATCTATTTGAGATTATTGGGGATTGCGGCGATGAATACAGATGACGCACAGGTTTGCCAAGGATTTACTCTGAAGACCAGGTCGTTTCGCGCCGACCACCGGCGCCGCCGCATTCAGTGCACATTACCGTCCCAAATCCCTTGCAATCATGGCATGTTTGCCAGCCTGGAGTTGTCTTGCCAGAGCCTCCACAATTAATACATGTTCTTCTTCCACTGTTGCAGAATGTGCATTTTTTCCAGACTAGTTTGCTTGACACGGCGCTAGTTCTCCTAGGAAACATACATCTACTTCAAAGTTTCGTTCTACGTACAAATGAAAACACGAACTGTTAAGGAAGATGACCTGGGATGCTGCTATTCCTCCATTATTGTAGCTTGCACGAATACGTCTTGACAAGCGACCGTTGATGCATCCATCGAATCATGTCGTTGGTGGTTGCTGGCTTTTCGTTCCGCTTCTTGTGTACTTTATCGCTCCAATTATTAGCAATACTATTCCCGCGATAATTAGAGCTATGCCCCCTAGAAGCGCAATCCCATAATTTATTAGAGTTTGAAGTGAAGAGTTGTCTTGAACAGCGACTCCGTCGCCTTGTTGAGATAATGGCGAATTAAGCAGTCCCCCACTGATGGTAACAGTACTAGTGCCTAAATTCTTGATTTCAACTGTGTGATCACCGGATGTCCTAGTTGATATCGTACTTGTGAATGGGCTACTGGTGACATTGAACATTGCCAAAATGGTCCCATCGGGTTCGGTCATCTTAGCTTGAAGTGGCACTTCAGAGGGATTGGTCGAAAGGGAAAGCACGAGTAGCTGTCCTGCAGGAAGATCTTTCAAGACCGTCACATATGAAAGGTTAGGCTCTATGGAGATCGGATCAATGATAGTCGATCCTTCGAGGACCTCTCTTGTAACGATGACTACAGAAAACCCTGCAATAACCAGCCCAGCGGCTAACAGAACACCTCCAATGATCAGAACTATCAGACCGTTCCTCACAATCCCCATGATATGCGTCAAGTATTAGAGCCTATCCCAAAAATACCCCTATTGAAGATATCGTAAGGGCAAGTCAGCGGCAGATGTCATATCTTGTTAGGTAATAATCGGTATTTGATGGTGATAACTGCCAAATTCTGACGGCGTCTTATTTTTGGGATAAGCTCCAATCCGATGTTAGTTTTTCTCACCTTGATTAAATAGTATCGTCGAGAAGGTGCCGGAAAGTTGCGGTCTTTTGATCGAAAACTCACTTTTGAACGCCAAGCAATGCGCAATAATGGGTTATACTACTAAGGTCAACATCATAACAAAAGCCAGCTTCTTTGGTAGGTGAGAATTCTCTGAGAAAAAAAGTTCGCAAAAAAGATAATGGAATTACTGATTCTAGCGAGAACAAGACAAGAACTCGGGCAATGAATGCCATAGCTCTTTTCACAGGCGGAATCCTATCGCTGGCACTACTTATCGTACTGCCGAATCATGCGATCGTACACGCTGCTCCATTTCTCTCCCCAGCGGAAATAACGATCTCGCCTGGAAGCGGCCCTACTGGGACGGAAATCACTGTTAAAGGTGAGTTCTTTGCTCCATCGTCAACGGTATCCATCAGATTCGATGGAGATTCTGTGAACACATCACCTGAAACAGTTTCTGTAAAAAAAGATGGAAAATTCAGCGCCAAATTCAGTGTACCGGACATTGACGCAGACGATGATGAAGAGAAAACAGTAAGAGCTACAGATAATTCCATCTTTAGGAATTCTGCTTCAGCTAGTTTTGAAGTAACAGGAACCGGTGGGTCTTCGGAAGAGGAGGAAGAGGAAGAATCCACACGCGATGCATACGCTCGGTCGCAGTCTATCACCATAGACGAAGACGCCTCAAGATTAGTAGTGCTAAGAGCAACCCATCAGGATGACAATGTTCATTTTTCAATTGAGGACATTCCATTGCACGGTTCATTATCTGAGTTCGACTCTGAAGCAGGCACCGTCATCTATTCACCAAACGAAAACTACTATGGAACAGATAGATTCACCTTCCGAGTAGAGGGTAGTGACGTCTTGGGTACTGTATCTATAACGATTAGGGAAATAAACGACAGGCCAACTGCCAGAAGCCAGCAGGTTGCAACACTCGAGGAATCGGCCTTGCAATTCACTCTATCAGGGTCTGATGTTGATGTTGGCGACGCTGTGACGTTCTCTATTGTAGGCGTGCCTACGCATGGTACATTGAGTGGGACTGCTCCAAACGTTACATATACACCTGATAAAGACTATGATGGCTTTGACAGCTTTAGATTTAGTACAAGTGACGGCGTGGCAACTAGCGATATTGCTACCGTCTCAATAAGAGTCACAGGCGTCAATGATCCACCCATAGTGGATGATGAAACTCGCATTATCACCAAGGAAAATGACGACGTTCGAATCACATTGATGGCTACGGATATCGATTCTGACTTTGTTTCATTTTCCATAGTTTCTGGTCCAGAGCACGGCACCCTGAGCCACCCTATGACAACTGCTCCACATGTCGCAATGGCCACCTATACACCCAATCCAAACTATGCTGGACAGGACTCTTTTACATTCATCGTAAATGATGGAAGTGAAGACAATGACATTAGCAATACCGGTAGAGTAAATATCTTGGTAGGTAGTTCAGTTAACATTAGTGACGAATCGGTTGGCGGTAATAATGCTGCCGGGTCATCAGAACCATCATCTTCACCTGAAGGATCAGGGATTCCGGCGGATACTGCCGAGAACGGCGAAATAATCGATGCCCTGAATGGAGGCGCAGACATCAACGATAACAATAGTGGTCCTAGCAACATTTCTACTGAGAATTTGCTTGACACCATTCCTCCAAATTTACTTGTTCCATCCCGACAGATCATTTTAGATGCCTCAACTTTGATAGGGGCAACGGTTAACTATGAAAGTTCGGCAAATGACAATGTTGATGGAGTAGTCATCCCCAAGTGCTATCCTAGGTCAGGTCTTATGTTTCCGATAGGGGAAAGTGTTGTGAAATGCATTGCTTCAGATAAGCAAGGGAATACGGCGGAAAAGGCATTTAATGTAATTGTGCAACCGTTCAAATTTGATGAGAGTAGCCTGAGGTCCTATATCACTATCCTCATCGCGAGTGTTGGAGGAGTTGCCGCAGCCGTCATGCTAATTCGAAAACGTCGTCACAGTTCCCTCGACGAAGGTGTCATGAACAAAAGAACTAATTTCTCGACACGATGAAAGGAGCACAACTGGAGATGCAAACTATCCATTCCTCTATATCAAAGAGGATAGTTTCTGTCATTTGTGCTAAATGAATCTTTGAGAGCGCTTTCGGACCTAACATCTGAAGGTAAGAGAAGTAAAGCCCTGAAACAGAAAAAATTGAAATTCGATCCATTTGCAATGCTTGGTAACTGGATATAATATGGATATACCAGTCTTCTCTTATAATGAAAAATGGAACCAGATGTACCGCCGATAAAATCGCACACAGGTCCTCTGATCCCGCCGGATAGGTCTAGGAGAAGAAGGAATGCGGAAGCTGACTCTATACCTGACATCAATGCTGCCTCAAAACCAGAATCTCAAATGATGATACAGCCATCAACACCAGTGGAATCAGGACAAGCCAGCCCTGTCCTGACAGAAACGACTACAGAAAGTCGCCCTGCTGTAGATGGTAGAATTGACAATGCTATGAGGACACAAATTTCGACGTCAAGAGCCATGACAGTGGAACTCAATACCCTTCGAGACCTGATGCCAAAGCTAAAGAGAGAGATCCACACATATAGCATAAACGAGTGCCAACTTGTAAAGGAACTTGAAACAAAGTTACCTTCGTGCCTTGAGCATAAAGATGTCCGGCTAAACTTGGTGCTCGAAGAGATACAACGCCTGCGAATCAACAAACGGAAAGCATTACGACGGCTAAACGAATCCCAAATCAGGATCGTAGAACTGGAATCTGGCATGGAATTATCTTCGTACGAAGCAGGAGAATTATTCTGGGACAGCAAGATAACAAGATTGAGTGGTGGAGACTACTCTGCTAGACTCAACATTCTTGCAACAGCAATAATTGAGGAGAAAAAATCAAAGGAAAATTTTAGCTTCACCCCTGTTACTCGAGCCACAAGTTATGAAGCAGCAAATTCTGATCCAAGTATTACAACGACAGGGACGACTCAAAGCGGCATGGCCGGCAGAAAGAGTGGGCAGGGGTATATCATAGAATCGACTAGAAATGTAACAGCGCACAAGGTTGCGGCAAAGACACCCGAGGTAAAAAATCAGAACATGATGCTGGGAGCTGCCGAGAGAATTGCTCCTAATACCAGTAATTCTGCAACTGAGGTTGCTGCTACGGGGGCGGAAGCAGATTATCTGAATCAAAGTCAATCCGGCACAAGCTCTCTGAACCTTCAAGAATATGGACATGAACAGGCTGGACGAAGTGCCAGTCAGATTGACCTAGAAAAAATAGTAACTGAAGCTCAGAGACGAAGAGAGGCGCGCAGGAACTTCAGAAAGAGGAATCTCTTGATTGCTATTCTTCCGGTTGGTGCAGTAGTTGGCTTGCTTCTACTCGACTGGCAGACAGGGTTCCTTTCCACATTATTGAGTTCCCTGATAGGCAAATGAACGGGACCTGTATTATGAGCTGCTCTTCATAACCTGTTCGAAAACCAGCCTAGTATTCTTGACATCTACAGACAGGTCGTATCCATGCAGGAAAAGGCGGTGCAACAATTAGATGTAAGGGCAATAGCTGATAAACTTCTTAGGAGAACAGACGATCTAGATCTTACAGCATTCATGCTTGTTTTCACACATGCAGTAATCAGGTTCTTTCAGACAAGATGGACATATTCGAGTACCACAACCAACACATGTGTTATCTGATACGTTGCAAGCCCAATGTTTGCAATCAGTCAATGGAACCGATAGAATAAGCAAGGATTAGAAGTTTACTGCGGCTCTATCGTGGCTGGTGGCTTGCTTGACACCGCGTACGTGACCCACGTCGCCCCTTCCACTTCATTCGTTATCCTGTTACTTATCCTCTCAATCAATTCATAGGGCAGCCGCGACCAGTCTGCAGTCATTGCGTCCACCGATTCAACCACCCTTACCATGACGATGTTGCCATAAACACGCTCATCTCCAAGCACGCCGACAGCCCTGTCGTCACCGACTGCGGCATACGCCTGCCACACGTGGTCGTACCAGCCTGCCCCCTTTAATTCATCCTCCACTATCTTGCTTGCGTGTTTGCAGATCCTGATCTTTTCCGGGGTAATGTCCCCAATTATCCTGACCGCAAGGCCGGGCCCTGGGAACGGGTGCCTCTTCAACAGTTCATTAGGTACTCGAAGCAGCCTTGCCGCCCTCCTAACTTCGTCCTTGTACAAATAACGCAATGGCTCAATCACTTTAAGTTTGAGCCACTTTGGCAGGCCGCCCACGTTGTGATGCGTCTTGATAACTGCCGCCGGCCCCTTTGAGACACCACTCTCAATGACGTCTGGGTAAAGCGTGCCCTGAGCAAGCCACTGGAAGGGGCCGCTCTTTTTCACGACATCGACAAACACGTTGGCAAACTCTTCTCCGATAATCTTGCGCTTTTTCTCCGGGTCCGTTACACCCTTTAGCTTGCCAAGGAACTGCTTTTCCGCGTTGACATAGATAAGATCAATGTCCATTTGATCCTTGAAGAGCTTGACTACATCCTTCTCCTCGTCTTGCCGCAGAAGCCCGTGGTTGATGAATACACATCGCAACTGTTCGCCAATGGCCCTATGCATCAATGCAGCAACTGTAGTAGAATCGATGCCGCCGCTTACCGCTGCAAGCACCTTCTCTTTGCCCACCTGCTTGCGTATGTCCTTGATAGTTGATTCGATAAAGCTCTCCATGTTCCATTCCGGCTTGGCGCCGCTTATCTCCTGAGCAAAGTTCTTCAGTATTTGCACGCCACGTTCGGTGTGGACGACTTCAGGGTGAAACTGGATGCCGTAGAACTTTTTGTCCTTGTTGCCGATCGCAGCCGAGTGCGAGTTCTCCGTATGCGCTAGGACCCGAAAGCCTTCGGGCAACTTTTCAGCAGCGTCGCCGTGACTCATCCAACAATTGATGCCCTGGCCCAGATCCTTGAACAGGTCTGCATTGTCGTCAATTATCAGCCCTGCACGGCCATATTCGCGACTGTTTGCCCTCTTTACCTTTCCACCAAAATTGTCAACAAGTACCTGGTGGCCATAGCAGATGCCCAGGATTGGCTTGCCCATTTGGAATACCTGCCTGTCCGGCTTGGGCGCGTTCTTTGCATAGACACTAGCCGGTCCGCCGGAAAATACGATTCCTTTTGGATTGATTTCCTTGATCACCTTGGCCGGCGTGTTGTAAGGTAAGAGCTCGCAGTACACATTGGCTTCGCGGATGCGCCTGCAAATAAGATGGCTGTACTGCGATCCAAAGTCCAGAACCACGATCCTGTCCATCTGTCTACCCGCTCTTTTCAAGCATCCTTGTGAAAACCCATGAAGAAGTATTGAATATCTCCTGCAGGCGGTCCTTGTCGCGGTAATTGTTTATCACGATGCGCTTTATCACGCCGTTGTCCTCTTCGACTTTGTAGTTGAGTACTTCAGGCTCCTTGATGCCCTGGTTTGCGTCCTTGCCCTTCATGCCCTCAAGTATCCGGTTCAGGAAGAACGACTTGAAGGGGGGCGTGTCGGCCTTGAGGTTGACGCCGGGAGCCGGAACAATGACTACTGCATTTGGCAACAATTCTGCGTTTGCAAGCCAGAAATCATCCTTGGCTCGCCTGAGCGGCCTGATATCCCTGTTGTCAGATGACTTCAACATCGGCGCGGGCTGCTGCTTGGCTGGCGCTGGCTCCTGCCGGGTGGCTTGTACCTGCGCAGTTGCTGGTCCTGCCCCGGCGAAGTCAATGCTAGCAGCTGCTTTAAAGCTACCCTGCTTCAATAAATTGTCAATAATCGACAGGGTCGCGCGCAACCGTTCAACCTCTTCCTGCTTGTCCGTTATCTGCTTTACCAGCCACTCGCGTAAATCTGCGGCGCGCCTGATGTCTTCCTCGGAATAGCCTGACATTAGCAAGCCCTCTAAAACATAGAAGATATAATAGCCTTTACCGCCTGCGCCTGTTCAGGCTCATCACTATAACTACTGCGCCGCCCCACGCGACGGCCGCCGGGATATAGAGTTGATTGAACCAAGCTATGGCGCCAAGCACTGCCAACGCCATGCCAGCGATGCCCCTGACTTGTCTGCGCCCAAAAGTCATGCCTTGACGACAATCGGCGCAAATCCCCTGACGGGCCTCTTCGCCGTGTCGGCAAGCCTGGAACGGGACTGCTTGGCAAGCATCTCAAGCAGCCGCTTGCCTGCCTCCATCTTTTGCTTCTTCAGCTCGGCGTCTTTGACTTTTTTCTTTGAATATTTGCCGATGCTATTGCCAAAGTCCATGCCTACAAGCACTATTTTTCTGGCGCCAAACTCTTCAGCCAAGAACACACTCCTATCGCCGTCCGTAAACCCACCAAAGTTGTGGACGTTTTCGACAGGCATAACCTGCGTAGAGCCTACTAGCTTTTTGAATTTCGGAACTAGCTTTTTGAGCTTGGCAGTGTTGTCGCCATGGGCGTGCACCACCATTACTGCACCGTTCTTTGCTGCCTTTTGCAAAAACGCCGGGTTGCCGTCAAGGTCGGTCACTACAATGTCGGGCTTGACCTTGCGTTCAATCAAAAACTGCACGGCGCCGTCTGCCGCTATCCGGACAAATTTCCTGTTCTTCTTGATATATTTCAGCGTCTTTTCGTCCTCGAGGCTCGGGCCGGCCCCAATAACGATGACGTTCTTGCCCTTGATCTTTTTCTGGAGAACCTTTGGATCAAGCGCCTTTTTATTTATCATCTCTGACAGAATTCTTGCAGCCTCCTGATCCTTCTCGGTGCTATAACCAAATTCTGCACGGATTCCCTGATAATACGGGAACCAGTCCGCGAACTTCACAGGAAGAGGTGCGTGAACGTTGCTATTAATATCTTCTGGCCTGCGGGAAGCACCCTCAATCCTTAACTACGCGACGAGGCAATCGTAGGGCGTGGAATATGTACGAACCATAAGTCCAGGGGAAACCCACTTTTGAAGACTTATGAGCACGTCGAACTCCAGCATAAAGCCCTCCTTCTTACTGCTAGCGTTATCGTAAAGACATTCTTGATGGCGATAGCATCAAGCTATGTCTTTTGCGGAAGCATCGAGCCGGACATACTTTTTTTGCAATGCGGCACATCCAACATCATTTACGTGGGTGGTAGCGTGGCTACGGTGGCGATAATGGGCGCGCTTTTCGGCTATTATGTAATCAGGCTCAAGTCGTTTGAGACGATATTTGCCAGGATGATGAAAGCGGACTTTATCATGACCGCCATGTATTTTGGTGTGGCGTTTTCTGCGCCCGAGGTTATCGCAGGCAAGGTGACGATCTGGCTTTTTGGAATCTGGATACTTGGCATGCTACTCGCCCCTTTCAACAGGGAGATGACGCTTTTGAAAAAGGTGACAGAATATGGCTCGCTGGTTGCTCTTGGAACCCTCTTAACAGCGCACTTTATTCCGGCGTTTCAGGCGTACGGCTCTTCCTACACGCTTGGCATGATGGTCAGCAGCGTGCTCAGCACGTTTGGCGCCGGCAGGACCAAGTAACCTCGCGTTAACGTTAATAACGGTATTTTAGCTAGACATGACGGACCCAAAGCAATGGAGCCAAAAATCCA
>DATEUD010000162.1:0-6642 GCA_035283265.1 Nitrososphaera sp. | reverse complement strand
GCTGGTGAATGACATACTGTTTAGGGCGCTTGCAGGCCACTTTTTCGACGCAAAGGACAGGCCGGGCAGGCACGACAAGATATCCGGGCTCGATCATGTCGACAAGGTGATAGGCATCGACCAGTCGCCAATTGGCCGGACCCCGAGGTCAAATGCCGCCACCTACGTCAACGCCTTTACCCCGATACGAGAGTTGTTTGCCAAGACCTCCCAAGCAAGGGAGATGGGCTACAGGGCGGGCAGGTTCTCGTTCAACGTCTCCGAGGGAAGATGTGAAGCATGCGAAGGCGGAGGAGTCAAGAAAATAGAAATGCAGTTCCTGCCGGATGTGTATGTCACGTGCGACGAGTGCAAAGGCAGGCGCTATAACTCAGAGACGCTTTTGATAAAGTACAAGAGTAAGACCATTTCAGACGTGCTCGACATGACCGTCGAGGAAGCGTTAGGGTTCTTCTCCAACATTCCTGCAATCATGAAAAAATTGCAGACGCTGAACGACGTTGGGCTTGGATACCTGAGACTCGGACAGCCCGCGACGACGCTGTCCGGAGGCGAGGCCCAGAGGATCAAGCTTTCGGCAGAACTGTCAAGGCGCGACACCGGCAAAACCGTTTATGTCCTTGATGAGCCAACCACCGGCCTCCACTTTGCAGACGTGAGCAAATTGCTGAACGTATTGAAGAGGTTGGTGGACCTCGGCAACACGATAATTGTCATCGAGCACAACCTGGACGTCATTGCGTCGGCGGACTGGATAGTCGACCTCGGGCCCGAAGGCGGAGAGGCAGGTGGGCGCATAGTTGCCGCCGGCACGCCAGAGCAGGTGAGCGAAAACCAGAGCAGCTACACCGGCAGGTACCTGAAGCCCAAGCTGGCAGTGGACCAAAAGATATTGCAGAGGACAAAGCAGCGATGACCACAATCCTGAAAGAAAAGCGCATGCCGGACGAGCCGGGAGTCTATCTGATGAAGGACGGCGGCGGCAAGATAATCTACATCGGCAAAGCAAAGAACCTGAAAAAGCGCGTAACCTCATATTTCACAAGGCACAACCTGGACATTGGGTGGAAGACTGCCAGGCTCGTGAGCAATATATCAGATATTGAATTTGTCGTCACGGACAACGAGATAGAGGCGTTCCTGCTCGAGTCGAACCTGATCAAGCGCTTTCGTCCTGTTTTTAACATCGAGCTGAAGGATCAACAGCGATACACCTACGTAAAGATAACCGACGAGCCATTCCCGCGCCTTCTTGTCGCGCGGCGCAACAGGAACGGCGAGTTCCTCGGCCCAAAGGGCAGGGTGTACGGACCTTTCGTGCGCGGCAGCGCCAAGTTCCTGACGGTCGGGCTCCTGCGCAAGCTGTTCAAGATAAGGATATGCAACAGGCTGCCCAAGACGCCGTGCCTGCAGTACTTTATCAAGAATTGCGACGCGCCCTGCATCGCCAACGTGACGCGTAAGCGCTACATGGCAAATGTCGTTTCCTTGCAGGACATCCTTGATGGCAAGAGCAGCATAGAAAAGTTTGCCAGCAAAATGCAGGACGAAATGAAGCGCGCGTCGGACCTCGGTGATTATGAAAGGGCGAAGGAGATCCGCGACACGCTGTACAGGTTGAACAACCTGCGCGTCAAGCAAAAGATGGAAAAGGCTGTTAACAGGAATCCTGACGAAGAATACGTCGGCATAATGAAGGACGACAAGAAAGGAATAGCCCACGTGATGGCGCTTAGAAGGACGCGTGGAGTCATCTGCGACAGGAAGAAATTTGAATTCGATCTTGTGGGCGACAACTCGCTTTCGTCCTTTCTCCTGCAGTACTATTCCTCGATCCCGCTGGTGCCGAGGTTCGTGTACGTCAATGAAGACCCTGAAGATAGCCAGGTGCTGGAAATGTCGCTTGAAAAGATTGCAGGGCACAGGGTTAGCATCTTTAATGTCGAGCGAGTGCTGACAAAGGAAAAGCACCAGCTCATGGACCTGATTTCGCGGAACCTGTCGATGTACATAGAAAGGGGCTACGATCCGGCCGTGGTGGAGCTGAAAAACGCATTGAAGCTTGCCTCCATGCCTGAACTCATCGACTGCTTTGACGTTTCAAATCTGGGGACTTCTATCGCGGTCGGCTCGTGCGTCAGATTTGCCAGCAACAAGCCAGACAAGTCGTCATATAGGAAATTCAAAGTTAAAACAGTTGCAGGGCAGAACGACTTTGCGATGATGGGCGAGCTTGTGCGCCGCAGGTATTCTTCGGCCGACCAGCTTCCAGACCTTATAGTCATAGACGGCGGGCGGGGCCAGCTTGGCGCGGCAGTGGCTTCTCTTCGCAGCCTGGGAATTCACGACGTTCCGTGCGTCGGCCTTGCAAAGGAAAATGAAGAAATCTATTCTCCCGGCTCGCAGAAGCCGGTTGTGCTTCCAAAGAGCAATGCCGGCCTTAAGATGCTCCAGAACGCCAGAGACGAAGCACACAGGTTCGGCCTTGCGTACAACGTCAACCTGCGCAGGCTGCGCTAGCTACTAGCTACTCTACCTTAACGCTTTCGTGGCGGCGGCCTTTCCTTATTTCCTGCTCGGTCAGCTCGATGTACTTTGCAAGCGCCGTGTCTGCCGATTGCACCGTTATCTGCGCGACTCTAGCAAGCGAAAGCGTCGTCATCAGCGCCATTTCAAGCGCGGCTGTTCCAAGGACGAATGGGGCTGTCAGCATTCCGGCCGGAATGAAAGAAGAGTTCTTTTCGCTCATGAGGTAATATTGTCCTTCATGGTCTTAAACTTTGGCTCTAGCGCGCAAAATTGAAAAGGATGTGCTGTGTTATATCTGGTATAATGGCAGAGACTCGCGGGGATGGATATTCCGTCCACTTTGCGCATTTTGCTGGCAGGCTGGAACAGCACCTCAGGAAAAACGGGATCTCCTGCCGCGACGCTGACATTATAATCGAGGAAAGCTCTGAACTCTACTTTGAAAAGCTGCATTCGCCGGAAAACAAATTTTTCAAGCTGGTGAGGAAGCACGACCCTGCTCAATTGTTCGCAGAATCTGCGACAAGGTCCATTGAAAGACACCTGCCTGAGGCAAAGGACACCTTTGGGTCATATGTTGAGATCGCAAAGTGCATCAGTGATCGGGCAAAGTAATAATAAATGATCCAATGGCAGCAATGTAATTGATAATCGGGATTCCAAGGGAACTAAAGGACCACGAGAATAGAGTGGCCCTGACCCCTCGCTCAGTCTCGTCCCTCGTCAGGTTAGGCGGCAAGGTCGTCGTCGAGGCCGAGGCAGGCACCAAGAGTGGCTTTTCAGACGACGAGTACAGCTCCGCCGGCGCGGCAGTCGTAAGCTCCCCGGCAGAGCTGTATGGCCAGGCAGACCTGATTGTCAAGGTCAAGGAGATACAGGTGGGCAAGGGCGAGCACGCGCACATCAGGCCGCACCACACGGTCTTTGGCTTTAACCACTTTGAATCAAGCAGAGAGCTTACAGACGCGGCGGTAAAGTCCCGGGCCACCTTCATTTCGTTCGAGAAGGTGGTCAACGAAAATGGGCAGACTCCGCTCCTGATGCCGATGAGCAGGATAGCCGGCACGGTATCCGGCATCTGGGCCGGCTTTTTCCACAATTACGCCTTCAAGCACGACAAGTCCATCAGGCTCAAGACTGGCGCGGATAAGGTAAAGGCCATGTTTGTCGAAGGGTTTGAGCACATCGTCAACGTCAACATTGACAGTGAGCTGAAGCGCATGCTATCATTGCAGGACAAGATGGCTGTGATATTTGGCGGCGGGAGCGTCGGCGAAATGGCGGCCAGGGTGTGCTCGGCGCTTGGGGCAAAGATCTTGATAATCGAAAAGCGAGAGGCGCGAAGAAAATACCTGCAGGAGCTGAACCTGCCAAAGTGCTCTGTCGTCGCGTCCGCTGACGGCGACATTTTGCGGAGCGCGTACGTCATCATAGGCTCGACCTACGACAAGGAAAAAGCAAACAGGGTAATTGACGAAAAGCTGCTCAAGGAAGTGTCTGAAGTGAGGAAAAAGATCATCATAGACGTCGCAGTCGACCAGGGAGGCAACTTTCCCTATGTCAACCCGTCAGGTAAGTACTCGCCAGCGAGCACCGGCACGATACTGACGCCCGCGCAGATGGACTATTTCGGCAACATCTTTATCCGCGTGCCGAACATTCCGTCGATCGTCCCAAGGTACGCATCGACAGCCTTGTCTGCGATAATATCAGAGTACGTCAAGGACATCACGGCCAAGACTCCGAGGCCCGAGCTTGCAAGGGCAGTCAGCATCAAGGGCGGCAAGATCCTCGACGATGCGATAATCAAGGCTCACAATCTGAAGTAGCCGTGTCGTAGAAAAAGATTCCAATGTCGACATAAGCGTGGCATATCAGCTCAGGTTGGATTATGCTGTGCCTGATTTCCAAGACAAAAATCGATAATGCGTATAATGACCTTTGCTTTGACTGCTATTGGGAGCAAAAGATAGAAAAAGTAAGAGCGAACGGCAGTATTAGGCAGAGCGTTGTATGGTTTGAAAAAGTGGGGCCGAAGGGATCTGTTCTGACGCGGAAGTTACCGCAATCAATTGAACCCTTGACCCACGGGTTTCTTCTAACCTAGCCCTTTTGTTAGATCTGGAGCCCGTTGCGATGCCAGGCTTCGCTACGACCCCACCTCTTTGGCATCGTGCTATGGATAACATAAATATGTCCGTATAAGTCTTGCTCAGAATAGTAATTCAAGGGAGGGTGAGTTCATCGGGTTCCTTCCGGCTTTTTTGCCGACAAGCTGATCACCGTTTGGGTACCAGTGCTGCGAGACCGGGAAAAGCGGCAGGTGTAATTCTTTTTTAGTAATTGAGTCGAGTTAGCCGGCTGTTATGGAGTAGTTGTACCTTCTTACCATCTTGTGCGCGGCAGTCAGGACAATGAGGTTAAAGTTGTCGAGCGTGCTGTTTGCCATCAACTCCCGGATGGCGCCAAGCGCCTGGTTTGCATTTACGTTGTCATGGAGCACCTTCCTTTCGCCGTCCAACCACTTTTCGTCAAACTGCAGGGTCAATAATGTCACAGTCGCCTGCTGCACTGTTACGTCAATATTACTTTCTGAAGATTCGACTCCCACGATAAAGCCATTCCAGATGCCTGCGTCGCCGGCGGTATAGTTGCGCGTAAATATCATCGCCCTGCCCGCAATCATTCTGCCTTCAACGCCAAAGCTGTATTCCACGTCGTGGGCGTGAATCATCTGTGTGGAATTGCTGCTGTCCGAGTCGCAAATGAGCTGGCCGCTGCAAATTGTGCAAAAATATTGGTTGTCTCTTGGCTCTTGTCTGGCTAACTTAGGGACAGTCAACAATAGGTGACTCTAAAGGCCTCCGCAATAGGACCTTAGAAAGATCAAAAATAGCAAAATCCACTTACACGCCACCGATATGTTGTTTTAGAAAATTGTACAATGGCCGTTCTAGCTCAGCCTTAAATACCGCTATTGCTTCTTGGCGTCCCTGTACCTGAACTTGTCAAGCTTGATCAGCTGGTGGTATGATCCAAATTGTGAGGCGTCAGCGCTGTCAAGCGCCGAGTCCTGATCCTCTTTTCCATCTGAAAACACTTTCAGTATCCTATACGTGGTAGAGCGCTGGGCCGGTGTCCTGCCGGCAGACCTTATTACCTGCCTTATCTCTTTTGGCTTCATCAGCTGGCCGTGCTGCGCGCCTGCCGCAGTCGATATGCTCTCGTTTATCAGCGTGCCCCCAAAGTCGTTTACGCCGGCCGTAAGCAGGAGCTGCGACATCCTTGCGCCTTCCTTGACCCACGACACCTGGATGTTTGGTATGTGGTTGTTGAGCATAATCCTAGCCACCGCGTGCATCTTGATCACTTCGTTGCCGTCCGCGCCAGGCCTTATGTTTGACACTGTCCTTTGGCTGTACATCGGCGCCTCCGTGTGCACAAAGCTGAGCGGCACGAATTCGGTAAAGCCGTGTGTCTCCTTCTGGATCTCGCGCAAGAGCGAGATGTGTTCTGCCTTGTGGCGCGACGTTTCGACGTGGCCGTACATTATGGTCGATGTAGTAGGTATCCTCAGGGCGTGCGCCTGTCTGATGACTGAAACCCAGTCCTGCACGGAGATCCTGCCCGGCGAAATGACATCGCGCAGGCTCTGGTCGAGGATTTCTGCAGCCGTCCCCGGCAGGCTCCCGACGCCGGCTTCCTTCAGAACCTTGAGGTATTCCGACACCGGCGTTTCCATCCTTATCGCGCCGTACAGCACTTCTTCCGGCGAAAATGCGTGGATGTGTATGTCCGGCAGTTCTTTTTTGACGGCTTTGCAGATGTCGGCGTAGAGGTGGCCGTCCATCTTTGGCGGGAGACCGGCCTGTATACAGACTTCGGTCGCGCCGAGGCCCGCTGCTTCCTGCGCCCTCCTTACTATTTCCTCGGTGGGCAAAAAGTATCCTTCCTCTTCGCGAAAGTCCCTGCTGAAAGCGCAAAAGCCGCACTGCTTGATGCAGACGTTCGTAAAGTTGATGTTCCTGTTGACGACGTAGGTGACATTATCGCCCACGGCCCTCCTGCGGAGCTCGTCTGCAACCGTCACTGCAAGATTCATTTCAAGGCCGG
>DATEUD010000161.1:0-5948 GCA_035283265.1 Nitrososphaera sp. | reverse complement strand
TGAAGCAGGAATATCATGCCGCCGATGGCGATGCCCGCCATACCTGCGGCCGCCTTTCTGTGGACCGCCGCCATGAATATCGTGGTGACGAGGAAGAATGTGAGGATTATCTCGACTCCAAGGCCGGATATCGCGCTGTTGTTGATAAATGCGCTTGGGCCGCCCTGCGTGCCAAAGTGCACCTGCTTGCCGGCTTCGGGCAAAATCACCATATGCGCAATGGCTGCGGCAATCGCGCCTATTATCTGCGAGCCGATGTAAGCGGCGCCGTCCTTGACGTTGATGTTCTTTGTGACCATCATCGCTATCGTCACTGCTGGGTTGATGTGGGCGCCAGAGATATGGCCGAATGCGTAGATCATGATGCCTATGGAGGCGCCATGACCTAGAGAAATCATGAGGATTCCTTCAATCGACAATCCAGTGCCAAACAATACTGCCGCTATCGTGACTGAAAGCGGGCCAAAGAATACAAGTGCAAAAGTAGCGATTGCTTCAGCTAGCCAAGCTCGCGGGTTTACCAATACATGCCATTAGCCCTCGGATTTCTATATAAAAGCATCGAAAGGCGGATTTGCTTTACAAGATCAGCCAAACCACTGCTCAAGGGACTGGCTCCGGTTTGCCGCGGATTTCTGCAGCTTGTCCAGCGTGCCGCTCACCCTGTCGGCAGAGAAGCTCTTGTCGACGCAGAGAAAGTCCAGCACTTTTTCGCGGTTCACTTCTCCAAATTCTATTTTGTCGACCTTCGGGACTTCAGGATCTAGAAAGATCTTGCGTATCTCCTGATACGGCACTTCTGGCAGCAGATGCTTGACTTTCTCGACGTTCTCCAGCTTGCCATTTTCCTTTATAAGTTTGAGCGCCGTCTTGGGCCCGATGCCGGCAAAGCCGCCAGGGTTGAAATCCGTGCCAATCAAAATCCCTACGTCCACCAGCTGCTCGTGCGTCAAGCCAACTTCCTGTAACACTTTGTCGTGCTCGAATAATTCCGGCTCGACGTCGACGTAGACGTTGCGATTTGGCACCTTGCGCTTGCCGCTGATCGCCAGATTGCGCACCAGCTTTATTGCTCCAAACAATATCGAATCATAGTCCTGGCTTGCTGCGGCAAACACAAGATCGCGCTTTGTCAAGTAAGCTGCAGCCGCCTCACCATCAGAAGGCGCCTGGATGTACGGGATGCCAAGGTGGGAGAGCAACTTCTTCGACTCTTCGACCATCCTGTCGGTCAGGACCGATGTGCGCGTGCCGTACTTGCGCGCTTCCTCAATCCTGCCTTCCTCGATCGCCAGCTGGTACTTTTCAGTCGCCTCTTTCTTTATCTTGCTCCTGCGCTCTATTTCCGCCATTTTCAGCTCATTTGCCTTGCCATCAAAAACATACACTGGCTTGATGTTCTCCATCAGGAGGTTGGTGTTCCTGTAAAATAGGCCGCTCAGGTGGCTGGTTATTTCGCCCCTGCTGTTTGCGAGCGGCTCGCCTGTCGGTCCCCTTATGATGCTGAGGAACTGGTAGATGGTGTTATACGCGTCGATTGCAACCAACTTGCCAGCCAGCTCTGGCAGCTTTAGCGGCGCTGATGTGATGAGTGGCTTGAGGTCTAGGCCCACGCTTTAGGTGGCACCACAAAAACTTTTAACTCTTCCTTATTGCCTGTAGGTCCTGAGCGTCTGTGCTATCCACTCAACGTCTTCCTTTGTCTTTGCCAGCCGCCCCAGCTTGATGCAGTCGCGTATGTCCTTTGACTTTAACTTCGTCCACACTGCCTCTGCTATGGCTGCCGCAACGTCTGCCGGCACTCCTTCGCGGCCAAGGATGTGGGTGCACACTTCCTGAAACGAGCCAAAGGAGTACTGCTTGAAATGCAGGACGACGAACCTCGACAAAAGCGGCGTTAACATCCTGTCGGTGCCGTTGCTGGTCGCAAACACCCATGTCTTCAGCTGCGTGTTGCGCGTCTTTTGGAATTTCGTTTCCGACACGATTCCGGTTTCCATGAGGCTCAAGAGCGCCGTCTGGTCCTTCATCGGCATGTGCTCTATCTCGTCAACAAGAAGGTAGCGCGGCCGCTTTTCAAACAAATAGTCTATCATGCCTGATTTCGTACTGTGGCTACCAAGGGTGAAATAAGAACGCTCGAGCTTCATGGATTCCAGCATGAACAGGGTCTTGGCGGACGCCGGCGGCCCGACAAGCAGGATGTGGACCGGCTTGTCAGAGGACAGCGTCATCTCGAACAGCTTTTTCACATCGCTATAGCCAACTATGCTATCAAAGAGCGGCTCGCTTTTGCCCAGCTTCTCGACTACTGGTTCATTCACGCGCTCTTCGTGGACGCCCACTGGCAGCTCGTCTTCTGTCACTATGCTGTGACTGCCGCAATTGGTTTTAGATGTTCCTGCTAAATTGTAATGCCTACGAGCTGAAATTTTCTAGACTTTAGTTGGAAAACGATCGAATGGCAGCAATCACGTCGCCGCTCATTTTGATCGTGTAGGCCGCGGCGTCGTCCGACGGTATCTTCGAGAGCTGATCGAGGAACTGCGTCTTGTCCTTGCCACGCTCGTACATGCCCCCTGATTCTTTAATGCATAATGGGAATTTTTGCATCTTGATCCCCTTTGAGCTGAGGTGGCTGATAAAGCGCCTGTATGCGTCAATGCCGTACCAGTCCCATCCACGCTCCTCGCAGTAGGCTATCCAGATGTCTATTGTGTTCTGGAAAAATGCTTTTTGGCGTAACTCTTCAAGAGTCATTGTGCTAAAAGTCTGCTTTTTTCATCTTGGAGCCGCATCTGGGACAGGAGCCGCCCTTGAACCTGTGGCCGCAGGAGATGCAGATGTAATTGACGCCACCGCCGCCTCCGCCTCCAAGCATGCCGCCAAATCCACCGCCGCCCATTCCCATGCGGGCCATTGCGCGCTTGCGCATATAGTAGGAAATCCCTATGAAAATTCCGATCGCCGGGATAATGCCGTACCAGCCGAGCCACCAAGTGAGAGCAAGGCTTATCGCAAGAGACACCATTATCCATGCCATCTGCTGACCTATCCAGTTCAAACAATGATCATTGGAATTGTTCTTTTATTAAGTTTTCCAACCGCAACACTGTAAAATGTAATTAACTACCTGCTGGCATAACTAGCCGTTGCCCAAGCCCGCCGGCACGCCCTCAATCTTTATGCTGTGCGAGACCTGCTACTGGTGCGCGACGTACCTCGACAAGACCAAGGTTGTTGAAAAGTGCCCGGCATGCTCGTCAGCCGTTCTGTCCAGTTTTCCGATAATGCCGGACGAGTCGTTCGTCTTCAGCCACGACGCCAAGCGCGGGGTCGAGCTGGACTTTGGCCGCCGGAAATGATCACAAAGACTCGACTATCTTGATTTCCAGTCTGTTGCCGTTCCTGTCGTATGCCCCCATTGTTTCATCCTCATAGGGGTGGCTGATAATGATCGACACAAAGCCGGAAAAGTAGTTGAGGTCCTCAAGCGACGGCCTGTTCGAGCTGCCGGGGTGAGAGTGCGCGGTGCCGATATGCGGTATGGTATAGGGCAGGTCGTGCACTGCAAAGCCAGAGTAAAAGGGGCCGCTTTCCGCAAAGGGCGGGATCACCAGTCCGTCGACAATGATCTGGTCTTTTGTGGTCCTGCCTCGGAGCACGAGTATGGCTTCATTTGGGTGGTGCGTCTTGGACCAGGTGGCTATGCCGTCGGCAGCCTGCCTTGTAATTACGACGTGCCTCCGCGCCTTTTCCTTCTTTTTGAACACTGTGAAAAAGCCTGCTTGCGACTTTTATTTTAACATTGGCAACCGCTCTACTAAATTATCTCATAGTAATTCAGAGCTATGGATAATAACCGGTAATGCATAGCAAGTCCCAGCTCGACGATGTCATGTTATTGAAAAAGGAAACCAGCAAGATAATTCTCCGGAGAGGGGGGGTCGACAACGACCGCGACGGCACGCCGCTTTTGATAAACGGGAGAGGCGAGGCCTACCGAGTGAACGACACGGCAGTCTCGCTCTGGAACATGTGCAATGGCATTACGTTCGATGATCTTTTTCTTGAAGTCCTCCGCATTTCAAGCGGCGACGAAGACGAAGTAAAAAGCTCGCTCGAGCAGATGATAAGGCAGTTCCGGAAAATATCCGTCATTGAGATGCGGGACTAGCGCTGCCCGCAGATCTGAAATGCAAACATGACATAGCCCACTATTTTCCCGTTGCGCCTGTACGGGTAAAAGTTATTCGTCTCTTTTGGCATCAGCTCGCGCTTGAGCGCAAGCGCGTCCTGCTTTGACATCGACACTTTGGCAAGCCGCTCGCCAAGGATGCTGGACCACGGCAGCTGCGGGAGATTTTCTTTCTTGTTGGCGAACATTGCTACAACCCTGTTCAGGTTCTCCCGGTCAAGCGCAACCATGTAGGTGCAGTCGTCCTTGTCGCCGAATGGGTCCGGCAGGCAGTACGGGTCAAGATGCACGTATTCCCGGAACCTGTCCCGCAATTCGTCCGCAAGGGCCGCCGCAATCGCAATGTCTGCAAACGATAACTTTCTTATTCCTTCGATGGAAGGTGATCCTGATGTCGCCAGCACAGCTGTTATTGCGCCGGCATGATTATATAATTTTTCACTGCCGAGTGATAAAGGCATAAATTGCAATACTTGTTCAAAAAGAGCGCCGGGGTACCCAAGCTAGGTAAGTCACGCTAGACCCTAAAAGGGGTCAGCCTCGAGATCACAGGTGCAGGGTGGACGCGCTAGCTGATGTCCTTCGGGACTCGAGGGTTCGAGTCCCTCTCCCGGCGCTTTTATTTTGCAAATTGCGATCTTGAATTGCTCAATACGACCACCTGCCCAGTGATAACATGAAAGAATGGGATTGTATGCAAGTAGATCGCCACGAAAAAATACCTGTCGTGATAGAAAAGTTTTGCGAGGACGGCTGGCGTTTGCATACGTTTACTATGGCCGAGCAGAGGACCACCTTCAGGGGTCATGCGGTCAATTACTTTCTGCTCTTTGAAAGAGGACAAGATTAGAGTCGGGGCTTCGAGTCCTTCAGCGCTTCATCCATCTTCAAAATATGCACAACAATTTTAATAAACGCAAAGAGAATGATCCGCAAAGGCTTGAGCTATAATGAAGACGGCGATGAAGTGGAACTTGGCAGACTGTTAGGAATTGTTTCTGACAAGGGATTGAAAGCCTTGGACCTGATCGAATTAGACAGACTCCGCACCCTGCTGCAGGCAAAAGATTATGGAGATAATAAAAAGGCCAATAAATCAAAAGCAAAGCTTTTGAAACAGATCAATTATGCGTTCTATGATAGCCACAGGCCGCGGCGATTTTTGTAACTTACAGCAAATTCCTTCGATTGTCAATCGATATTTCTAATATCGGTGGAGCACGCCATCCTCTAGCTAAGCGTGCATGAAGGTCGTCATACACAATAGCTTTCGGATGGGCTCATAGCTGGCAAGGGAAGGAACATGAACATTTTTTGCAATAACTGCAAGTCAAGCGGGGCTGAAATATTCCAAGTCTGGGTGCAATAGCGACCATAATTGCATGAGTGGTCGCGCTAGCTAACAATTTTCTAAAGTTGAACTGTGCTGTTCTTAAGGAAAGGATTTTCCCTTTATTGGCTACTATATGAGACAGGCCCTCAAACTTGACAAATTTTATTGCTGCGAGCGATGCGACGCCGTGTTTCTTTTCCTGTCGGACGTGGAAGACCACGCTCGGATATGCGGACATCGGCAGATCCGCGAAATGAATCTTGCCTAGAGCCTAATCACGTTCTTGGCTGCAAACCTGACGTCCTCTGGCTTGATTGTCTTTCTGCCCGCGTGCACCGACAGGTCGACCGCCTGCCTGGCAATCCTCTCTGCAACCTCTTCAAGAACTTTTCTCAATTCGTCAGCTGCGTCGTCGCT
>DATEUD010000160.1:0-7848 GCA_035283265.1 Nitrososphaera sp. | reverse complement strand
CAGTCTGTTCAGCAAGGGTGACTTCATGCGGCGAAGCAGACGCAATGTTAATGGCGACAGGAAGGCCAGCACTGTCTGATATTGCCATGACCTTCGTACCTTTGCCCTGCTTGGTCGCTCCAACCTCGTGCCCCCCTTTTTAGCCACTATGAAAGTACCGTCTATGTAGCATTCTGACAGGTCAATCCCTCCACGCTCATGCAGGTCGGTGGCAAGTGCCTGAAGTATCTGTTCAAATACGCCGGAGCGAACCCACTGCTGGAACCTTCTATGACATGTCCTGGTACGGCGGATACCTGTCTGGCACGTCTTGTCATGCCAGGGTTCACCTGTACGTAATATCCACAGGATACCATTCATAACCTCCCTACAATCTCGCCATGGCCTATGGTCTACCCTTGCCGTCAGGGCGCCGTCGTGGTTCAGGGATTAGTGGCTTGAGGATGGACCACTGCTCGTCTGTCAAATCCATGATGGTATTCTACATTTGTTATCAGAAAGCTTCTTCCAATGAAATATCTAGACCAGCTAGTGAATAATGGCTGATCTAAATCGTGGTTGTACCATTTATGAGATGACTTCTAGTCTTCCTTCAACTTTTTCTGTATCATTTCCAGCGCGACCTTGGGGTTGGCCCTGCCCTTTGTCGCCTGCATAACCCTGCCGAGCAAAAAGTTTGCAGCGTTGGGGTTGCGCCTTGCGTCCTGAACGGCCGCCTGCTCTGCCCTGAAGACTGAATCGACCGCCTCCGCAAGCGCGCCGATGTCGTCTATCTTGCCGGCCTGCGTCTTTTTGGCCACATGAGAGGGCATCTCGCCTGTCCTTACTATCTGGCCTAGGATCTGCTTGGCAGTGGCCCTGTTTATTGCGTCCTGGTCGACAAGCCTTGCCAAATCTGCAATGTGCTCCGGCCCAACCTTCAGGCCTGCAAATAATGATCGTTCTTGCTCTTTTTGCCGCTCGTCGACAAAGCTCATGAGATCAGTGACTAGCCAGTTTGCTATCTCTTTTGGCGACGGATACAATTTGATCGCTGATTCGAAAAAGTCTGCCAGCTCCTTGTTGTCAATGAGCACCTGCGCGACGTGTGCCAACAGTCCATACTTTGAAACGAACCGCTCCTTGCGGGCGTCAGGCAGCTCTGGCATCGATTGTTCAGCAGAGGAAACAAACTCACTTCCAAGCATCACTGCCGGGATGTCCGGCTCTGGGAAGTAGCGGTAGTCCTGCTCCTCCTCCTTTGTCCTTGACTCTTTTGTCACCTTCCTTGCGTCGTCCCAGTGGCGCGTCTCCGATCTGACTTCTATGTCGCGCGACGTCATTGTCTTCTGCCTTGTGATCTCGTATCGCACCGCTTTTTCCACGTCGGCAAACGAGCTGACATTTTTGATCTCGACTCTGTTGCCTCCGCCCACCGACACGTTGGCGTCGCAGCGCACCGAGCCCTCAAGTTTCGTATCGCATACGCTAAGGTGCTCTATTATCGACGTTATCTTGTTAAGGAACATTCGCACGTCCTTTGGATCGACAAAGTCCGGCTCTGTCACTATCTCTACCAGCGGGACGCCGGCCCTGTTGTAGTCGATCAAGACATAAACGCTTGTGTCTATGCTGCCGCCCTCGTAGACCAGCCTTCCGGGGTCCTCCTCAAGCTGCACGCGCCTTATCCTTGCGCTTTTCCCGTCGCCGTATTCGAGCACGCCTTCAACGCCGATGCTCGTTATGCCGTATGCGTTGTACTGCGTCAGCTGGAAGTTCTTGGGCAGGTCTGGGTAAAAGTAGTTCTTCCTGTAGAATGCGATTTCATCAGGGATCTTGCAGCCAAGCGCAAGCGAGATCATGCCAGCAAACTCCACGGCCTTCTGGTTCAATAGCGGTAGCGTTCCGGGCAGGCCGCAACACGTGGGGCATGTGTTTGCGTTTGGAGCTTTTCCGCGGTAGTTGCAGCTGCACCGACAGAACAGCTTGCTCTTGGTGCCGGTCAGCTGGCAGTGGATTTCAAGCCCGATCTTGGTTTCCATTAAAGCTCGGGAATCCTCTGCACTTGCGCAGCCTGCTCAAACAAATAAGCCGCATCCAGCATCGTCTGCTCCCGGAATTCGTCTGCCATCACCTGCAAGCCAACAGGCAGGCCGTCGGCAAAGCCGGCAGGCACCGAAATTGCCGGCATGCCTACGAGGTTTGCTACCACGGTATCAATGTCTACAAGGTACATCTTGAGCGGATCGTCTATCTTTTCCCCTATCTTAAACGGCAATATCGGCATCGTGGGTCCTATCAGGACATCGTATTTCTTGAAAAGTGTTTTTAGCTCACGCTTGAGAAGCGAGCGCGCCTGCTGCGCCTTCAGGTAGTACTTGCCATAATAGCCTGACGACAGCACGTACGACCCGACGATTATCCTCCTCTTGGCCTCATCACCAAAGTTGCTTCGCGCCTTGGCAAAGTAGCTGTTCCACTCGTAGCCCTCTGGGCTCATGTCAAAGCCGTAGCGAACATTATCATAGCGCGCCAAGTTGCTGCTCGCCTCAGCCGTTGCAATGGTGTAGTAGGACGCAAGGGCGTACTGCACGGACGCAAGCGACACTTCTTCGCATTTGCATCCCTGCCCGGCCAGCGTGTCCACCGCCTTGTGGATTATCTTTGCGACTGCCGAGTCTGCACCTTCGATAAACTCCCTGACAAGCCCGACTCGCGGGCCGTTACCTTCCTGCAGCGAATACGCCGGTCTGCCGTCTGCCGTAGTGTGGTCGTTTTCGTCGGCGCCGGCGATGACATTCAACATTGAAACAACGTCTGAAACCGTTCTGCCTACCGGGCCCACCTGCTCTAGGCTGTTCGCATACGACACGAGCCCGTACCTGCTTATCAGGCCGTACGTCGGCTTCATGCCTACCACAGAGCAAAAACTGGCCGGGCACCTGACCGAGCCTCCTGTGTCGGAGCCAAGCGACGCCGCGCATTCCAGCGCGGCCACGCTTGCCGCGCTGCCGCCTGACGATCCCCCCGGCACCCTGCTGATGTCCCACGGGTTCCTAGTGGTGCCATGCCTGCTAAACTCTGTAGTCGACCCCATCGCGAACTCGTCGAGGTTCGTCTTGCCGATTAGTATGGCGCCGGCATCCAGCAATCGCCTGACTACGGTCGCGTCGTATGGCGGAACATAACTCTCTAGCATCCTTGAGGCGCAGGTGGTCTTGATCCCCTTTGTGCAAATGTTGTCCTTAATGCTCACCGCGACGCCGGCAAGCGGGCCGGCCTGCTCGCCATCCCTTATCTTTTTGTCAATGGTTCGCGCCCGCTCTATCGCCTCCTTGCTGACTGTCACAAAAGCGTTTATCTTCGGCTCTACCTTTTCGATCCTTTCCAAAAGCTGGCAGACGTATTCTTCCCCTGAAAATTCCCTGCTTTTGATGCCGGCGGCCACTTGCCCAGCGCCAAGAGCATATAGCACCAATTCAGGTCATCCTCGGCCCTTTCACAAAGCCGTCCTTCCTGTATTTCGTCCCGAGCGCGTCACCTTCAAAATCTGACGACTTATCCGGCCGTAGGTCTGCAAATTTCTTTTTTGCAATAATGGGTTTGATCTGCTCGAGCGGCATGGTATCCAGCTTGTTCAGGTACTTGATTATCTCTTCAACCTGCGATGTGTAGCGATCAAGCTCTGCATCAGATAACTCGATCCTTGCAAGCCAGCCGAGGTGCTTTACTTCCTCCTTGGTCACCATCATGGAGCCAGCCTGTCTATGTCCCTTGGGTAGAGCGTCGCGTCACGGATGTTTTCAACTTTTGTCAGCGCCATTATGAGCCGCTCAAGACCAAGGCCAAAGCCGGCGTGCGGCGGAACGCCGTAGTCAAACACCCGCAAATGATAGTCGAACGCGTCCGGATTGAGCCCCTGCTTAATCATACGCTCGACCAGCTGGTCCTTGCGGCTGATCCTTGTGCTACCAGACGCCATTTCAAGCGCGCCAAACATCAGGTCAAACGACTCGCATACCCTGCCGCCGTCGGCCGCGCCGGGCTTTACGTAGAACGGCTTTGTCGAGGTCGGCCAGTCGATGATAAAGTAAAAGCCGTTGAGGCGCTCGTCCTGCAGGCTCTTCATCACTTGTGGGGTAATGTCGTCGCCCCACTGGATCCGCTCGCCGGCCTCCTGCAACTTGTCGATAAGATCAGAATAGGTGTACTTTGGGAACGGCAGCTCGACTGCCGGCAATTGGAGCTCCAGGAATTTCAGATCGTCCGCGTTTCTTTCCTTTATCGTTTCGACGATGCCTACTATCATGCGTTCCAGCAGCGACATCACGTCGCCATAGTCTACGAACGCGCGCTCGACATCGATTGATATCGCCTCCGACAGGTGGCGATTTGTGCGCGAAGGCTCGGCGCGAAATATCGGCCCAATTTCAAAGACACTTTCAAACGCCATCGTCAGCTGCTCCTTGTACAACTGGGGGCTCTGCGCAAGGAACGCCTCCCTGTCGTAGTAAAATATCGGGAATAGCGCCGCCCCGCCCTCTGTCGCAGTCGCTATCATTTTCGGCGTGTTTACTTCAATGAACCTTTGCCTTGCAAGGAACTCCCTGACAGAGTTTAGTACCGACTGGCGTATACGGAATATCGCGCCAAGGTAGCTGCGCCGCAGATCCACCGCGCGGAGGTCAAGCCTGGTGTCGATACCCACAACCGACGTCTTACCCTGCGTCACGAAAGGCGCCGCCTTTTTCGCTATCGAAAACGCCATGATCTCGGCAGGAACTATTTCTGCGCCGTTTGGTGCTTTTTCCTGCGGCCTGACATTGCCGCGCACGCCAATAGAGCTATGCTCCTTGACCTCCTTGACCATTTCAAAAAGCGAGTCGCTGCACTCGCCCTTTTTGGTTGTGATCTGGATTTCGCCATGCATGTCTTTCAGTATGATAAACTGGATGTTGCCGTGATCCCTCACGCTGGCGACCCAGCCCATGACGACGACTTCGACATCTCCGATAGACGGGCTTATCTCAGAGGAATAATGAGTCCTCCGCCAGTGCCCGAGATCTTGCTCCTGCAACATTTCGCCCAATTTGAGTAAGTGACCGGAGAGGTTAATTTAACCTTACCAGCATGTGGTGCAATCAATCTAACAGACTAGCGTAGAATCTCGCCTGCGATTTTGTCCAGTATGGCATTGACGGCTTCTTTCTTTACAACGCCTGTGATAAAGTGGGGTTTGCCTCCTCCGCGACTGTCTGCTCCCGCAAACTGCTTGAATATCCTGTTGCAGTCGATCCCTTCCATCTTTTCATTCCGCGCAAAGACTATGCTTGCAGTTTCGCTGCCGACGTTTGCGACCAGAACCAAGGTGTTTGCGCCAGCGATCTTTTCGCCGGCGAATTCCTGAAGTTGGTCGTCTGCCAAGTTTTCAAATAGGCCTTTCAATAAAGTTACCCTGCCGTTTGTGGCCGGCCTGATGCCTGAAAGCTTTTCCCTACCAAGCGACCTCAGCTTCCTGGCATTGCCTTCATTTTCCGTTCTCAATTTCCTTGCAGTGTTTTCTACAGTGTTGATATTGGCGCCAAGCTCAGTGCACACCCTGAGCAGTCTGGCTGACAGAGTGACAGCGGTTTCCTTGGCCTGACGGCCGACTGCAAAGTCGACTTCGTATTCGCTCCCGCTTTTTGACAGCCGTGTAACCAAGAAAAAGTCGCATTCCTGCAAATTGCTTGCGTGATCCATCGCGCAGGCCGCCATGTCATGATTTTCAATTTCTATGACCCTGACCTCTCCGGCAATCCTTCCTTCGTTTGCCCGCAAACTTGGCATTTGTTTTTTTGCTTCTTCAAGCGACGCAAAGTTGCGCACCACCACTCTCCGGCCTTCAGCAATGAGTGAATTTACTTCTGACTCTGCCTTGAGCACGGTGTCAAGGTCCAGCTGCGGGATCGCGATAAACGCGGTATTCCCCGAGCCCTTGTGCTCCACCTTCCTGACTTTTAGTGTCTGGCCCAGCAACTTTTGGAGCGAGCCAATGAACGCGTGCTCTGCCGTGTGCGCCAGCCTGTCGTGCACGGCAGGTTAGTTCTCGTGCCAGCTATAAATGCCATTGAGAAGGATTTTAACCTCCCTGCGGACAACCAAAAGCTGTTGGCTAGAAAGGCTGCTGGCAAACTTACGATTGCAACTTTGGGTTCTCACTGTTCCTTGCAGGTGTTAAAGGGTGCAAAGGACGAGGGCTTTCGGACGTTGCTGGTGTGTGAGAAGCGGCGGCTCGGGCTTTACCGGCGCTTTAGGTTTATTGACGAAATTATTGAGGTTGATAGTTTCAAGGAGATTCTCGGCGAAAAATGCCGCAGGCGGTTAAAGCAGGCAAATTCTGTCCTGATACCTCACGGCACGCTGATATCGCAGATGAAGAGCGATGAGATCGAGAAGATAGACACGCCCATCTTTGGCAACAAGTGGATATTGAGGTGGGAGGCCGACAGGGACATGAAGGAAAGGCTGATGAGGGAAGCCTGCCTGAAGACTCCGCGAGCGATAAAGTCAAAGGACGACATCAATGGCCTTTGCATCGTAAAAATGCACGGCGCGGCCGGCGGGCGGGGCTACTACCTTGCATGGGACCGGGCGAGCTTTGAAGAGGGCGCCAGAAGGTTGATTGATCAAAAGGCGATCAGGGGCGAAAACGATCTTTACATGCAAGAATTCGTCAGGGGCGTGCCAGTCTATCTACAGTATTTCTATTCGCCTGTGACCGGCGAGCTCGAGCTCTTGGGAATCGACAGGCGCTACGAATCAGACATCGACGGCATCGGAAGGATCCCTGCAAGGCAGCAGCTGGGCGCCGGAGTCGAGCCGTCGTACAACGTCATTGGCAACATCCCGCTTGTGCTCCGGGAATCACTGCTTGACGAGGTTTACAAGATGGGCGAGAACTTTGTCCGGGCCGCAGAGCGGCTTGTGCCGCCGGGGATGCCGGGGCCGTTCTGCCTGGAAGGCGTCTATGACCGCGAAGGCAAGTTCACGACGTTTGAATTCTCTGCAAGGATCGTGGCCGGCACGAACCTATACCTTGACGGCTCGCCCTACTCTGGATTGCTATATGACGACCCTATGAGCATGGGAAGGAGAATTGCGCGGGAAGTAAAGATAGCGCGCAAGAAGGGCAAGCTTGGAAAAGTAGTAACCTAGGTTTACATTGCTGATCTGAACATTCTGCGTATTGTTTTTGCCACTGCTATTGCCGATGCTCCCGCAGATACGATGACAAATGCAACAGTACTTATCGGCAGGAACGCCGGCAATGCAACAAGTGTAATCGCTAGAAATGCGGTAGCAACTCCAACAATGATGGCCAGCAATTTGTTGTTGACTCTTTTGCTTCCGACATAGCCTGCCGGCACCAGATACACAGCGCCTATAAGCGCGCTTGCAATTGTGCCTGCAAATATCACGCCAGCCTCTCCTCCCACAGCTGCATGCGTTCGTTCTGCAACCGTCAATATCCCAAACAACGGATACAACGCTGTTTTCATTGTTGCCTGCAGCCAGGGCTGTTGCCTCTCATAGTCGGCAACCTGCGGGCTGAACAAATAGTACACTGAATTAAAAGAATTCATGAATGCCGACCCTGACGCCGTTGAAAGGATGTAATTGTCGCGGAAGTGGCGCAAGTACTGTACCTGCGGCGTCAGCTCTGACCCAAATGCTGCGGTTGCAATCAGGCAGCCGGACGGCTGCTGCACGGGCGGCGGAGCCGGGCTGCCGGTTCCCTGCTGCACGACGAGGTCTATCTTGGCACTCTCGCCCTGCCCGTTGATGTTGCTTGCAGACAGCGTAACTGTCCCGGCGCTTGCAAACGTG
>DATEUD010000159.1:0-7197 GCA_035283265.1 Nitrososphaera sp. | reverse complement strand
GGCATATAAGTATTTAGCAATCCGCTTCTGTACATCTAACATGTTACCATGACTTTTTGGCATGTTACCATAGAGATTCAGATGTTAACCAGTACTACCGCATTGCCTCCATGGTAACAAAAACTTGTTAACAAATATGTTACCATATTGGTCTTGTTTCACGTCCAAAACCGCTTGAAAATTGTTAACTTTTCAGGTTCTTTAGAACAAGATACTGCCACCACCTCCCGTATGAAAGATGGTGGACTGGGCGGGATTTGAACCCGCGACCTCTCGCTTGCGAAGCGAGCATTACTACCACTGAACTACCAGCCCTACATCTATCTCACGGAATCAACTCCCAATATAAAATATGATATAAGACATCATAAGTGGCAGGAGAGCGGGAAATGATCCCGCCAGATCCCGCTACCTCTCGCTTGCGAAGCGAGCGTTGCTGCTGCAGGATTGCAACGAAATAGCCTTGCTTCAACAACCATGGATTAGCTTCTCACACCTTAAGACCAAGAGCCCGTACGTATTCCTTTGGAGAGAGAACAGGCATTTCAATAATCTTGGAGATCTCGTCCTTTCCTGCCATTAGTTCCACATCGCCTGTGACAAATGCCCCAAGTTCCTTTCTGTCTATCTGCTTTGCGTGCCTTGCTGCAGCCATGTGCATCAGGTCAAGGGTTCGTAGCCCTGTCAGAAAGCTGAGAAACATTGAATCGGCAAGTAAAGCTGGCATATCGACTTTTGCGTTACCAAGTTGAATCGGAATGTCTCCTGAAAGATGAATAAACTTCACGCCAAGCGCGGCAAGACCGCGAAGAATCTTGATTACAAACATCTTTCTTTGTTCTGGTCCTTTGTCTTTCTTGTGATGGCTGTAAAATCTGCCTGCCACTGAAGCAGTCTCTAGCAATGCAAGCACGGAGGTGTAGGCGCTGAGCTCGCCTTTCTGCAGGCTGCTGACAATAATCTTTGCCTCAGAGTGGTAAGGGTCATCCTGCTTCCACCTAGATATGAAGACATTTGTATCCATGTAGAAATGCCTCATATTACCCGCGCCTGCCTCTTCTACTGCCTTTCTCTTCCTTCGGCGACCATTTGGGCAGCAGTGTTGCGGCCTTTGAATACGTCTGCCGCCAACTTCTCAAATTGCTGGTCTGACGTGCTGTCGTATGCCTGTTTGAACAGCTCTTCCAGATTGTCTGGAGCAAAAAGCTCGGGGTGCTCTTGCAGGTGTTCTTCCAGCATCTTCCTGACAGCCTCGCTTTTGTTCTTGTACACATTTCTTCTGACAAGTCTGTCCAGCTTTTCTGCCGTCTGCTCCTCCACCTTGACGTTCAGTATCTCCATGGTAATGTCTTTGTGTTACGTAATATAAAAGAATTACTTCAGCATGTGCTTTGCAATCTGTCCGCGACCTCTCGCTTGCGAAGCGAGCATTACTACCACCACTGAACTACCAGCCCTACAAACTCCCGCAAGCAAATCCCAAAATAAAATAAAATATGGTAATAGACTCGCTGAGATAGGGAGGTCAGGGTAATGATAAAATGGAAAACCTGAAGGTAGAGGCTCGATTCTTGCTGACCTCTTGTTTTTGCTCACTATTATCACGGGCTCGCCGCCTGATTCTATCCCGAGTCTGGTTCGCAGTTTCAGTGTTTCTACCTAGTCGGCGTGAATCGAGGATAATAGTGAAAATATTGACGACGGACTATCGGCGAGTATTAACTGTGTTCCTATGTGTCTTAATATGTCAAAAACGCTTAGAATACCAACGACTTGTTTGTCTATTTCCTTGTTTTTAACTGCCAGATGTCTTAAACGGTGCTTGATCATCAATTCAACCGCCGTTCGCAGAGTATCTGATGCCTCGACAACTATTAGTGGAGCGGACATCAATAGAGCTGCGGGCACTGATTCTAATGATAGATTTTGTGAGCACGCATGTCTTATTATGTCGCGCTCTGTAACTATTCCAATAGGCTTCTTTTCATGGTCTATAATCAAGATAGATCCAACTTTTTGTGCGGTCATCTCCTTTGATATGTCGAGCGCTGAACTGTTAACGAGCATGGAGACTATTTTACGGCTCATTACATTCTCGATCTTTATGTTATCGACGAGGTTTGACATGAATCAACCGATGGAGGCCCGAGTTTCTATATAACTAATGTGAATGCAGTGTAATGCACAAGATTCCAGCAGCATATATCGCTTGATGTCAAGACTATTCACAGGATGGCTTGGAATATCAGTGGGGTGACAGTTGCAGATTACATCACCACGAGAAGGACCCTAATTGACAATAAGAATAGCGTACTTGGCCCCTCAAAAAGAATGGCAGAGCAGAATATCGACTATGTGGCAATAACTGACGACAAAAAAGTATGCAGCGTCAGAATGCTGGGAGCTTGTTTTCAAAATGGAATTGTCAATTAGAATTATTACTATTGATGGCATACCAGTTCGCCTCCACTTTACCTTAATTATTGCATTCCTTTTGATATCGTGGACACTGGCCACCTATTTCATGCCGGATTATCTGCCGGGCCTTGCCGCAACAGAATATTGGATAATGGGAGCGGCAGGCTCGGTCATCCTTTTTGTATCAGTGCTTGTCCACGAGCTGGCACATTCTAAACTGGCGACCAGATATGGAATCAAGGTGAACCAGATAGTTCTCTTCCTCTTTGGAGGAGTATCAGACATTGCGGGAGAGCTGAAGGATTACCGCAAAGACGCCACAATGGCAATTGCCGGACCTCTGACTAGTTTCGGGATCTCTGGAGCGTTCGCCTTGGCACTGCTGGCTTTAATGATGTTTTTCCACGATGGAAGCGCGGCGCTCAAAATCGTGCAGGGCATCCTCTATTACGGCGCGCTCATTAACTTCATGCTGGGGGCGTTTAACCTGATCCCTGCATTTCCGTCAGACGGCGGCAGAATCCTGAGAGCAATGTTGATGCGAAGAAAGAAGGATTACAATGAAGCTACAAAGTCAGCTGCTAACGTCGGAATTGCGATTTCGTACGCGTTCATTGGCCTTGGCTTCTTTGCAATACTGGCCGGCTCTTTTATAAGCGGCCTGTGGATTTTATTGATTGGTTGGTTTCTAATGAACGGCGCACAGTCATATTTGTCGCAGATACAACTCTCTTCTGTGCTCTCTGTTCTTCGGCTCAGAGACATCATGAATACTAATGTAATATCAGTTAAAGCATCTTTCCCTGCAAACCGTTTAATGGAAGACTACTTCCGGGCCTTTATGAAGGGGGCTTTTCCAGTCGTAGACGATAGAGGAATACTACTTGGGATGGTCATTCTGAAAAAGTTGCTCCAGATCAACGAAAACCAAAGACCAAAATTCAGCGCCGCAGAGATCATGATTCCACGAGAAGTCCTCTCTGTCATGAGCCCTGATGCCTCCGCAGACTTGGCGCTAATGCAGATGACAAAGACAAAGATCGGAAAAGTCTTTGTCTGCGACAAAGCAGGGAAGCTGATCGGCCTGGTGACCAAGACTGACATACTGAACGTAGAAATGGAAAGAGCTGAAATCGCGCAGACCCTCAAGGGTTACAAAGCATGACCTAGCGCCACTGTCTTACGCTGTCCCAGTAACCATCTACCCGTTTCTGCAGCTCTTGAAATACTTTTTCCGTCAATATCCTAGAGATGAAGTCCCATCTCAAAAATGGCGAATTTGGTGAAGGAAGAAGCATGGCACCAAAAGTAAGGGCTGCCATAAGGTTTGCGGAGAAAACGGGAAACAGCTCGGTAATATGCAGCCTGGAAAATATCAGCGAAGCCCTGTCGGGGAGGACTGGCACAATCGTTCACAAGTAAATCGATAATAATCTGGGTTAGGTAGAAAGTTAGAGAGAGATGGTTCGCAAAGCGATCATAATGGGAGCTGCAGGCAGGGATTTCCACAATTTCAACGTGTATTTCCGCGGCAATCCAAATTACATAGTCGTAGCATTCACGGCGGCTCAAATACCCTACATAGAAAACAGGGCATATCCTGCCGGCCTAGCAGGTGCAGATAGATATCCGGATGGTATACCAATTCATAGTGAGGATAAGCTGTCCGAGCTTGTTCGGCAGCACCAAGTGGATGAGGTCTTTTTCTCGTACAGCGATGTGTCCTACGAAAATATCATGCATATTGGTTGCAAGGTAATCGCTGCTGGTGCGTCATTCATTTTGCTTGGAACGCGAGACACTCAGCTGAAATCAAGAAAGTCAATCGTATCAGTCCTGGCAACTCGGACGGGGGCAGGCAAGAGCACCGTTGCGAGAATGGTGGTGGATGCGGCCAGAAGAGCCAGCCTGAAGGCAGTAATAGTAAGGCATCCGATGCCGTATGGCGACTTGGAGGCGCAGGCTGTGCAGCATTTCAAGTCAAAGGATGATTTCAAGAAACACATGATCACGATCGAAGAGGAAGAAGAATATGCAGACCACATAGAACAAGGCACAGAAGTTCTGGCTGGCGTTGACTATCAAAAGATCCTCGAGCTTGCTGAAAGCATGGCAGATGTAATAATCTGGGATGGCGGTAACAATGATTTCTCGTTCTATGTCTCAGACTATACAATCGTGGTTGCCGATCCTCTGAGACCTGGAGACCAAGTCAGATATTATCCGAGTGAAGTAAACGTGATCACTGCAGATGCTATTGTGATCAATAAAGTCAATGCGGCGGACAGGCTAGCAGTAGAAAAGGTGATAGAATCTTGCCAAAAGATCAACGGAAAGGCAAAGATATTCAAGGTGAAATCTGAAGAAGCTGTTGACAAGCCGGAATTGGTCAGAGGTAGGAGGGTCTTGGTGGTTGAGGACGGCCCTTCGTTAACTCATGGTGAGCTTGGGGAAGGCATTGGTGCCTATGCCGCCCGCAAGCTAAACTGCACCTTTGTTGACCCCCGGCCATATGCAGTTGGCTCAATCCAAAAAGCGTACGAGAACTACCCCTGGATCGGCCAAGTACTCCCTGCCCTGGGCTACAGCCCGCAACAGCTGCGGGATCTGGAGACGAGCATAAATTCCGTTGACTGTGACACGGTGGTGCTCGGAACTCCAGCAGATCTGAAGACAAGAATAAGCATTTCAAGACCGACGGTCAGGGTGAGGTTTGAAGGCAGCGATGCAGGTGAACCGGCGTTTTCGCAATATCTCGACAACATTTTTGAGGAGATAAAGGGAAAAACTTCCTAAGACTCTGGATTTGTAAAGCACAGAATGGCAATGCGTTCCTCATAGTTAATACTGTCCAGGGAACCGTTGGTGCCATGGCACTCAGTCCCTCGATAAGAACAAGGGCAGCTATGAATAAGAAAATCGTTTCAGTTGAAGCGGCTTTGTTAAATAAAGCCATTCTCTTAAAAAAGTCTCCCTCAAAATCGACTTATTTAACAAAGCTACGGTTCTAAGAACCCTTATTACTGCGATGCATTTTCGGTAATCACATGGCAATAGGAGAATACATTCAGGAGAGCAAGGGAAAGGTAACGGGACTAAGGGTGCTCGAAAACGGAAAGCTGGAAGCATCGTATCAGGCAAGCGGCAAACTTTTGGGAGTAGAGGTCAGTGAGTTTTACACCGCTATTATCACCCCACAACCGGGAGGCGCTCTCTATATGGAAGGGAATGGAATTATCACTTCAAGTGCAGGAGATTCTGAAGCTTTGAAGTTTCAAGGAATAGGACGCTCCACTGGAGCCGGTTTCAAGGCAAGCTACCGCGGGTCGACTTTTGGGCAATCGGCATCTCCAAGGTTTGCCAAGTTAGTCAACGCAATGACAGTGTGGGAGGTAGATATTGACGAGGCGGGAAACTTCCTCCTAAAGATCTGGGAATGGAAGTAGAACGTCAGACACCCCTTCCCATCAATATTACCTAAAAAAGCCCAATCTATTTTGTTAAAAAAGTCTGCCGTCTTTTAAAAAAGCCCTATTTAAGAAGGACTTTTTTAACAAAGCTAGTTGAAGCAGAGCGGAGCATAAGGTCTGCAGTCAAGAATGTTTGCTGCTGATCCGACATTGACAGGCCCTTCTGCGAACTCTTCCTTTCATGCTCCATCTGTCGGCATTAAGAGTAGGGGCCCGTAAATATCGTTCTGGTTGGTCTGGACTCATACGATCATCCTATGCGTGGGCTGCAAGTGCTTTGATGATGTCGGTCTTGGTAATTATTCCCAAAAGCTTCTCGTTCGAGTCTACGACAGGCAGGCCGCTTATACGGTTTCTTAACATTATGTATCCTGCATCTGCCAAGTCTGCATCATCGCTGATAGTTAGGGGGTTCGGAGTCATGACATCGCTGGCTATGAATATTGCCTTTATGCCGGAAGGTATGTACGCCTGCTTTTTCCTCTGCGCGACAAGGTCTTTCCTGACGGTCCAGTAGCTACCAAGAGTTCCCGTCCCATAAATCGCGCCGAGTGGGAGCAGGTCGCGTCCGGTGATCATTCCTACTGGACGGTTATCCTTGGCAACCACTATGCGCGACACTTTGTGGCTGTTCATAAGCAGGATGGCCATGTGTATGGCCTCGTCCGGGCTCACTGTAAGGACCCTTTTGCTCATGAATTCACGAATCTGGTGATCGCCTGCAAAGTTCTCGAGATATGTGTGAAGCAGATCGCTTTTGGTGAATATCGCCTCGATGTTATTCATGCGGTTGACAACTATCAGCGAGCTGATGCCCTTTTCCAGCATCAGCTTTGCGCATTTTCTAAGGTCGGATCCTTCATCAACAGTCACCAGATTCTTGCTCATTATTTCGGCAACAGTAATTTCGTCAAGGCGCCTTGACGGGACCTCGGAGTACAGGAATCTTGCAATGTCTTTTTCCGTCAATATTCCGACAGCCTTGCGATCCCTGACCACGACGATTCTGCTGATGTTGTATTTTATCATCGTGTTTCGGGCATCCATCAGAGTCCTGTCTGGCCCAAGCGTAATCGCCTTATGCGTTATGCTCTTGACGTCAAACGATTTAGTGTTCATATCTTGGTACTCCCTATTACCGGCCTACCCTTGCTGCTCGATCAGCTGGAACCTAGACATGGCTGCTAGAGTCGGATCGCGCTTGGTTCTTCCATATAGCATCTTTGCCATATCGCCCGCAGTGAGTATTCCATGCAGCACGGTGTCCCTTACAACAGGCAGTCTTCTTATCTTGTACTTGGTCATGGTC
>DATEUD010000158.1:0-5235 GCA_035283265.1 Nitrososphaera sp. | reverse complement strand
CGGTGTTTGGCGAAGCCCTGTTCTCCTCAAAGCCAAAATCGACATAGGGCGCGGTTCTTGTCAAAATTTCCTTGCATGAATCCAGCACCGCATCTTCGGTGTAGGTGTCGGTTATGCCTGAAAAGTTGAGCAAAATTTTTGCGTTGCCCTTTAAACCTTCATTGAACTTTTTCAGGTTTCTGACGGTGTAATCAAGCCCTTTGTGTGGGTACCCCTGCGCGTTGATTATGGCTTCCCTTTCGTCGTCTACTACGATCCTGACCGTGCCCTCACTTTTGGGCCGCTGCGGGTTGCCTGCGCGCGGGTTTTTCAACACGCTGCCGGGGTTCAGGAAGCCAAAGATGTACGACGTTGGTTCCAACACGTCGCAGTTCTTGTCAAAGCCGGCTGCAATGCCGACAGGGCCTTTCAGCCTGTAATTTCCAATTTCGACTGCCAGCTCGTCGCCGGGGTCAAAATATGACGCGTTCTGCCGGAACTTGCCTGTCATCTTGAGCAGGCGCTCTTTTGCCTTTTCGTGCACCACTTCTGCCTGCGCAAGCTCGTCCGTGGCTTTGTAGCGCGAATAAAGGTACCTGCGGTAAAGCCTGAACAGAGAGGGGTCCAAACTTGCCTTGAAGGTGTCTACAAGTTGCACTGTCTAATGCCGCTATTCCACTTTCCTATATAGGCTTAATGTTGACTCTCCTTGATGAACTGCCAGAGGTTTGCCACGAGGTTGTGAAAGCGGTAGCTGTCTGAAATTTCGTACCTGAGCGAGTTGCCGTACTCGTTTGTGACTTCGAGCACGGGCATGCTGCCTTCAGAGTTTATAGTAATGTTCTTTTTTTGCCAGATAAACAGACTTGCCTGCCTTGGGATCGAGATCGTCTCGCCCTCGGTGAGGATGACAGTCCCACCGTCAAGCTCAACCATCGCGGTAGCCCTGACCACCTTCAAGAATTCAGATCGCTTGTGGTGGGACTGCAGGCTGAGCCTGGAATGTGCATTGACGCAGATCAGCTTTACTGTGCAGCGCTTGCTTTCATGGAACTTTTCAAACCTGCCCCACGGCCCGCTTTCAGAATAGACGTTCAAGTAAGAAGAAGAGTAAAAAATGATTTAACATTTTCAATTCACTAGAAATACGGTTCACGAGGAAAATTATTAGTGTCCAAGTCTGATGACTGCGTCAACAACGAGCACAGGTCATGCAAGGGCATCATAAAAGAAACGGCAGACCTGACCAAGATGTGTGCGTGTCCATGCCACGACAGCACGTACCAGCTTGTAAGAAACACTGTCGCAGTGATAAACCAGAGCCAGTGGAGCAACCCCTACCAGTTGACGCACGACAGCGACGTCTAGGCCATCTTGGTGGATTTTTTCCTGTAAGCAAACTTCATGTAAAGAAGGATCACGTTAAACGCAGTCGCGATCGCGTTTGCACCTACTATTACAATATCGCCCTTGAATATCCCGTAGACCATCCAGAGAACCGTGCCCGTGCCAAACATGCTCATCAGGTACCGCGAGACGTCTTCCATGCTCTTTCTCCGGTAAGCCTTGAATATCTGGGGCAAAAAACTTGAAGTGGTAAGGGTTGCTGACGCCACGCCTATTATCAATATAAGTAAATCCGGAGGCATGATCACCTGTCCAAGCAGGGGAAAAAGCATTACTATTTTGACTTCTCCGGAATTGATATTAAAACTCTGCTATACTCTAATTTGACAGAGTTATATAATCAGGCAAGTATTGCAGCTATCATGACGCAGCTGAAAGACCTTGTCGACGGCACAATAGCGGGCTCGGGCTCTGACTTTATTGTCATACAGAAAGGCAAGAAGCGACTTTTGCTCGAATTTCAGGGTTTCAAGATAAAAGAATTGAAAAATGCGACTACGCCATATGGCTCGCAGATAGACTAGCAATAACTTTTGTTGACTTGGTGGATAAATGTTGAGCAATCACTTAAATTGAGATAGCGAATTAGCTTCAACGTCTTTGACGCAAAAGGCTACTGTCGAAGTTGCAACTGCGCAGTCCAAGCCGCCAACAAAAGGAAAGGTCAGGTACGACAGAAAGGCCGAATCAGAGTTCTTTGTCGACAACTCGGCGCTGGCAGGCTTTACCACCGAGCGCATCCTGTACATGGCAGAGAGGGAGCTTATCGAAAATTCGCTGGATTCTTGTGAGACCGAGCACATTTTGCCCAGGCTGTCGCTGTCGCTAAAAATGCTTGACCCGGCAAACGATCTGTGGACTATAACCTGCGAAGACAATGGCATCGGTGTGCCGTCAGACAAGGTGCCGGTCGCGGTCTGCTCGTTCCTAACGTCGGGCAAGTACGTCGAAAAGCAGCAGCGCGGCCTGTTTGGAGTCGGCCTGAAAATGATAGCCGCGTTTTCTACAAAGGACACCATTCATCCGCTCAAGGTCTGGTCAAAGTCAATTGAAGAAAGTTCTGAGTACTACTTTGAGCTCCGGACCGACATCAGCACAAACAAGCCTATCCAGCTGGTTAAAAAGACGGTCAAGGAAGAAGAGAGCAGGATCGCCGGCGACTCGGGGTTCAGGGTCGAGGCAATACTTCACGCAAAGCTTTCGCCTATTACAAGGAATAACATAAAGAGCAAGATAAACGAATACATCAGCCAGACGAGCGTGGTCAACCCGTACGCCATCATCGAGTACGAAACTGATGAGGGCAAGGTCACGTTTGATCGCAGGACTGAAGTGATGCCGCAGCCTGCCAAAGAGGTTCTGCCTCACCCGGCAGACATGGACCTTCAGACGCTCAAAAAAGCGATAATGAATTTCATGAACAACAAGACCACGCTTCAAGGAGTCCTGTCGGCATCGTTCCAAAAGATGTCAAGCGAAAAGGCAAAAGAGATCATTGCCAAGGCAGGCGTGGAGAACAAGCCCGCCGACAAGTACAGCGAGAACGAGCTTATCGAGGTAGTCAAGGTGTGCAAGCATACCGCCTTCCAGCAGGCAAATACTGATCACCTGAGCCCCATCGGCGAGCAGATCCTGACCGCCGGCATGACTTCTGAATATACAATAGTCACCACGAAGGAAACCGTCGCAGCGGCAGCAGGTACAAGCGTGCCCGAAGTTCAGAGGCCGCAGATTACAGTAAAGATCCTAAAGCCATCACTGACTGCCTATGCTTCGCGCACTTGCGTCATCAACAATCGGCCCACGATTGTAGAGTGCGGCATAGCGTACGGCGGCGACATTCCTTCGTTCAAGCTCTACAGGTTTGCAAACAAAATTCCGCTGCTGTACGACGAAGGATCTGACGTGGCAAGGGAAGTGGTTTCCGAAGTTGAGATAAACAAGATGGGCATCACGAAAAAAGAGGCCAAGGAGCAGTTCGCCAACGTAGAAGTAAAATCAGACAGGGCGGTAGAGTTCTTGCCCCTGCACGTATTCTTCCACATTTGTTCTACCAAGATACCGTACAAGACGGCGGGCAAGGAAAGCATCGCATCGGAAGGCGAGTTGAAAAAGTACATGAAATACTGCCTTTCAGAGCTCTATCGAAAAGTGAGCGCGCAGATCCGGAAGGAGCTGCGCATGAAAGAGGCCGCCAGCAGGCTGAACCTCTACAAGTTTTACATTCCCCTGGTCATCAGCGCGATTTCTGAATCGATCAAGGTCGACGCGGCTAAGCTCGAGCAGGCATTTACGGAACTTGCAGAAAAGCACGTAAAGATCGAGCAATTGGCCAACGCTCCTGTTTTGGAAAAGGAAGACAAGATTACCAGCGAGCGCCTAGAGGAAGAAGTGGAAGAGGCAGTCGAGATCGACGGGGAAGTGATGAAGCCGGACAAGGAGCAGATCGCAATCAACGCGGCACGAAAAAAGGGCAAGCTGTCAAAGCCAAAGGGCAAGAAGGAAAAGGTGCTTGAAACGCTGCAGAAAGAGGATAGGCAACCAACTCTTGATACAGTGATGGAGGACAAGCCAAAGGGGAGGAAGAAAGTATATGCCGGCAACTGATAAGCGCCACCAGGAAGTCATCAAAAAAATCAAGCTGATAATGAAAGACGTCAGCGCTGATCTTATGGTTCAAAAGACAATGCCCGTACTAAACATCCCAAAGGTAGGCTCTGACAATACCACGTGGGATGAAAAAAAGAGGATGCTCACGATTGGCGACAAAATGGTTGGCGTAAGTCCAGACAGTACCAAGAAAATCCCCACTTTCACTCAATATCTTGTGATGGCAAATGCAGTCCGCAAGCTGCTGGACGAAGAAATGGAGAGTACAATAAGAGGCATGTATTACGCCACACTGAGCACGGTGGGCGACGAAAAGACCAAGCAAAAGTTCTGGGCCGGCCAAGAAAATTCTGACGACGCGATAAAAGCAATCGAGTTACTGACGGGCGTCCCGAGGGAAGAGTTCTCGGTCACCTCAAAGCCAAAGGGCATGATCTCCGGACCAATCACTCTCCGGGTAGGTGGCGATATTATCGACTGCAATCTTGGCAGCAGGGCAACGTCGCAGCTCATACCCACCAACATCCGTGACGTAGAGATAGTCGATGTCAAGGCAGCAAACTTTGTAATGGTCGTGGAAAAAGACACGGTACTCAACAACATCCGCAAATCTGGCTTTATTCAAAAGTACAAGGCGATCCTGATGACCGGTTCAGGTGAGCCTGACAGGGCGACCAGAATCATGGTTAAGAAACTTAATGAAGATTGGGATAAGCCCGTGGTGATATTTGCAGACGCCGACCCGTGGGGCCTTGGGATTGCGCTGCGTTACAAGATCGGCAGCGAATCGTTAAGCTACGATAGTGAAAGGCTCGTTACGCCTGACGCTAAGGTGCTTGGCATGATGTTCTCGGATATCAAGAAATACAAAATACCAGAAGTGGCAAGGCTTGCCGCAACAGATGAAGACATCAACAGGGCAAACGACATGAAGAAAAAGCCATGGTTCCAGGACAAGCAGTGGCAGAGAGAGCTAAAAATATTCTTGGAAGATAAGGAAAAATGTGAGCTGGACGCGTTCTTCAAGCACGGCTTCAAGTATCTGGCCGAAGTTTACCTACCTGAAAAGTTGCGCGAAGCAGGGGTCATATAGTCTTCTGGCTCACCTTCTGGCAGCGGCGAGTTCCTGTCTACCAGGTACTTGAATATGTCCTGTTAGTTCATTCCCAAGATGACCTTTCTTCCATCTGCGATTCTCTTTCTTTGACTTGGGCACGTGAAACCTCCAGTCATAGTGTC
>DATEUD010000157.1:0-10595 GCA_035283265.1 Nitrososphaera sp. | reverse complement strand
TTTATTGGTCCGGCTACAACAAAACAATTATTCTTGGATAACACATGCTCCTTCTGGCGTCATGGTGAATCGGAATATCTGGTTTACCTCGGAATCCTCAAAAATGTCCGAGTCATGTGTTATTATTATCAGCTGTGCTAGCGGGCCGGCGCCCTCCCGGAACGCCTCTGATATTATTCTGACAAGCGCCTTCCTCCTTTCTTCGTCAAGGTGCGTGGTGGGCTCGTCCAGAATGATAAAGTCAAGCTTGTTTGAGCCCATCATGTACGCGATGCCGAGCCGGAGCGCAAGGGCCACTGCCACCTTTTCTCCTCCGCTCAATGAATCTATGTCTATTTCGCCCTGCCGGCCATAGCACGTTATCGCTATTTCCCGCGCGCCTTCCGCAAGCTCGATCCTTGAAATGCCAATATTGAAAAGCGACGCGTACTCGGACGCCTTCCGGGATATTACGCCTAGCGCCCACGAGCGCAGGCTGATCCCAACCATCCCGTCCCTGTTGAATATCACCGAGCGGATCTTGTCAAGCGTCTTGACAAACTCTGACGCTTTCTGGAGCTGCTCGATTACTTTTCTGCCGGAATCTAAGGCGCTCTTGGAGTCGTCAAAAGCCTTCTGGTGTACGCCCATCTTCCTGTTGATGTCGAGCAGCCGATTCGACAAGTTGCTCTTTTCCAGCTTGGCGTTTGAGTACTGCGGGTGGCTAAAGCCCCTGACGCGCTCCCTCAATGAGGCGATTTCCTTGGCAAGCGACCTAGAGGAGTCGTCGATCGCAATCTGGAAAGGGTCGTCACCGGCCTTCAGGATCTCTTTTGGTAGCCTTGCCAGATCCCGCTGCTTGCTCTTCAGGTCGGCTTCAAGTCTGGCAACATCATCGGCAGAGCCAATAGTGTTGTTTGAAAGGAACTTTTCTGCGGCAGCTGTCTTTTTGTCTTGTTCTGCCAGCTGCTGCTCTTCTTTTTTCAGCTCGACCCTGACCAGCAGCAGCTTTGACTTTTCGTCTGCCTTCTGCCTGATCTCGGCCTGTATGTGCGAAGTGTCGAACATTTCATTTACTTTTGCAACCGGCGAGTTGCACACAGGGCACTTGCCATCTGCCACCTGTAGCCGGTCGGAGCATTCCAGAAACCCGCGCAGCTTCCCGGACGCACCTTCGTTTTCCTCTATCCTGGAATGGACTTCGTCGATCTCTGATCTTGTCATCTGCAGCCGCATGTCGACTTCGCCCTTGCCGTTCAGCATCTCCAGTGAGCTCACCGCTTCCCTAGCTATGCGCTCGAGCCTTGACACTTCGCTGCCTATCAGGTTGCGCTTTTCGTTGACGTGGCGCACCAGCAGTTCCTCCCTTGTCTGAAGCTCCCTGACCTGCAGGATCACGGGCTCCATCCTCTCGATCTCCTGCTCTATCTGCCGGATCTTGTCCTCAAGCATCTTCCTTTCGTCTTCAAACTCTGCAAGTACGGACTCGGATTGCCTGAGCTCGATCTCTTTCTTGCCGATCAGCTCTTCCACCTTGGGTATGTCGGCATCGGTGTAGCCGCCTGTTTCGTCGCGCAGCCTGTCGCGAAAGCCAGCGATTACTTCACGCATCGTTTCATAAGCCAAGTCAAGCCTGTCAATGCCAATTAGCCCGTTAAGCAGCTCCTTGAATTCTTTTGGCTGCGCTTCAACTATTCTGACCAGCTCGCCCTGCTGTACAACCGCGGCCACACGCAATTTTTCATAGTCGAGCCCGATCACCTTGGCTATTTCATTGCTCATTGATTCGCCAAACTGCTTGCGCTCGCCACCTACTATTGGCTTGTTCATCGAATTGCCGCCATCAGAAACAATCGCAAACTGGGAAAACGACTGTAGGCCTGAGCCATTGAGCGCCCGGGTGGCCTGGAACTCTTTGGAGTTGAGGGCAAAACGCATCTGCACCATCGCGGAATTGGCTCCCCTTCTCACGAGGTTCTTGTTTGACTTTCTTGTGTGCTTGCCAAAGAGCGCAAACGTCACCGCGTCAATTATTGACGACTTGCCAGAGCCGTTGTGCCCGACAAAGATCGTTATGCCTTTGCAAAATTCTAGCTTGGTGTCCCTGTGCGCGATGAAATCCTTCAGCTGCACGCTCTTTATCATTTTGCGCTCCTCCCGGGCTTGTTTGCTTTGTATGCCTGCCACACTATTTCCAGAACCGACCTGGCGTCCCGGTCTGCTGCCAGCGGCAGTATTTCGCCGACTGCAAATTTTGCAAGCTCTTCCGACCCGAGCGCTTCTGTCGACAGCCTGTACAGCTCGCTGTCAATGTCTGCCGGCATGGAATCGTACACCGTCGTCGCTAGATGGTCTTCAAGCGGCTGCCAGACGTAATGAAGGCAAGAGTCGTTGAGCCGCTTCAGGTGTTCGGCTATCACCCTGGAGTCGATACCGCTCCCGGCGACTTGTATCCTTGCAACCGGCTTTTTGATGCCTAACCCCCTTGCCTTTTCGATTATCCCGGCTACCTCATTGGCGATATCCTTGTAGTCTATCCTAGCAGAGAACTGCTGGCGCCGGTTGAGGCGGACCCACTGGGTCGATGGCTCCTCGCCGGACATGTCAGTGATTAGAAAGCCTTTTTCGACTTCCTTGATCCCTTCGCTTGACGTCAGGTCTATAGAGCCTGGATAGGCAAGGGGACCGCCAAGGTAGTCGAACCGTTTTTCCAAATGATCGTGGTAGTGGCCGAGCGCGTAATAGTTGAAGCCCGCCGGCAGGTCAGTGGAATTGAGCTCGCCGGCAAACTTGTTGAAATCCATCAGGCCCTGATGAAACACCAGTATTTTCTTGCCGTCATGCTGCTTTGCAACCTGCTCTGCATGGCGCAACTTTTCGATCAGGGAATCAATGTTGCTGCGCCGCTCCTTGTCTGCTCCAAACACTGCGCAGTTTTCAACTACGAGAGGTTCGTCGTGCCTGAGCTTTTTTGCCAACCCAAGGTTGCTGTAGATGTGGACAAACGGCACGTCGCGGAGGCGGCTGATGTCATGCTCGCCGAGGACAAACGCCGCCGGTATCTGTTTCTCTTTTAGCTTTTTCAGCGCGTTGCCTAGCGTAATTATCGCCTTGCCGCACGGCCGGGGGTTGTGGAACAGGTCGCCGGCAAGGATGACAAGCCCGACTCCCTCTTTTATCGAGACGTCTATGGCCTCGTGAAAGGTCTGATAGACGTCCTCCTCCCGCTCCTCCAGCCCAAATTGCGTGTAGCCAAGGTGGAGGTCAGAGATATGCGAGATTAGCATCCTGCGTTATCACCAGCTGCTAGTCCTGTATATAGCCGGATGGAACGTACGACTCTGACGAGTCTTTGGCGACTTGCTTCATTGCCGCCAGCCGGTTCCACTCTTCCACTGCCTTCTGGTCGCCGCCTATCTTGCGCTCCCTGACCTCGTCCACCTTGACAAAGGTCGGCAGGTTGACCCACTGGCCGGCAAATATCGCTTCGCCAGGGTTGAGCGACGTTAGTTGATCGATCAGATCCCTGCTGAGCGCTTCGCTTGCTGCCGAAACGTGTGCCTGATCGTCATGTTGGATCATGCGCATGATGGCAAGCGAGCCCATCTGGCTCAGGATGTTGGCGTCGATGCCGCGCGGCCGCTGCGACACGATGACTAGGCCGAGGCCGAACTTGCGACCTTCGCGCGCAACCTTGGAAGCGAAATATTTTGTGTCCGTGTCCTCGTCCTTTGGTATAAAGACATGTGCTTCTTCTATCACCACCAGCACTGGCGCAGGAAAGCGCGGCTGCGACTTGCTCGGTCCCTTTTTTTGCCTGGTTGCCTTTTTCCTGTCGTTCAGCAGCTCTTCAAGGTAGAACGAGACTGCAATGTCGGCCTGCCTCTCAGTCAGCTCTACTAAATTGATGATGTTTATCTTGCCGTTCTTGAGGAGCGCCAGCGGGTCAGCCATCCCCGGGTCCAGTATGTTGTGGAACTTTCGCCTTGCGTCGTCTATCTTGTCTATGACCTTAGCCGCCGGTTCGCGGTACGACTTGTCGGCGCCAACCGCCGCCGAAACGTTAATGAGTGCGTCCCAAAAGTCGTCGCCCTTGCGCTGCCTGATCTCTTCCGTGAACGCCACCCGGAGCACGTGCATCTGGTTCGACGCGTTCTCTTGAATTTCAATGACTTCTGCAAGCTTGTCTGCCGACAATAGCCTGGGGTTTATCCTCGCGTCCATCAGGTTGCTGTTGTTGCTCCCCATGTCCAGCGTTGAATAATCATCGTGGTAGTCAAAGACTACCATCGTGCCGCTTATCCTTGCGATCTCTTTGGCCAGGAGCGACACTAGGTTGCTCTTGCCCATGCCGGTCATTGCAAGCACTGCCAGATGGCGCGAAACTACCTTGTCCACGTTTACGCGCGCATCGACTGTGGTGTTGCGCAAAAGCGTCCCGATCCTTATCCACTGCGGGCCGGAAGGCGCAAATAACGCGGCCAAATCTTCTGGCGACGCATCATAGACTTCGGTGCCAGGCTCTGGCGGCAATTCCGGGAGTATGGCCTTGCATTTTTTCAATTCGTCAAGATATCCCAGGATGCGCACGTGTCCCTTGTAGCTCTTGTCCCGGAGGTTTTCGGCTGCGACCTGCTTGCTCTCATACGCTTCTTCGTAGTTACGGATGCTGCTACCGAGCGCGTCGCTGCTGATGGACGAGCTTTCAACGAGACCGAGCACCCTGCCCTTGCCCGAATTCAGTATGACGTATTCGCCGATGCTCACCGGCCTTGTTGACTCGAACGTCACCTGGTCCGGCTTTGCGACCCCGATAAGAATGCCCAGCTCTTTATTCATTCAGAGCATCCCTTGCCCCTTGCTCATGCTGCAAGCTGAATATGCTTGCAAGCCTGTCCATATCTTCATAGCTTATCTTGCAGGTATTGTGCGCCAATTTCAGGCAATACGGGTAGCCGGCGACGCTGTGGTAGCGCAGCCGGTCCAGGATTCTCGTTATTTCCTGCTTGCTTGTTGCGCCCGCGATTTCAATCCTGATCATCGGCGTGTGGTCGCGCAGGCGCGCGTAGACTTCAAACAACGGCGCATGGCGGAACTCCGTTTCCACCGGGATGCTGAAGCCGGCGCCCTTGTCGGCGTGGCCATAGTAGTAGATGTCGCCGGCACTCGACTCCATGGTTCCAAACTGGAGCCTGCTCTCTGAGCTCTTTGAGATAAAGATGTAGGTGCCGCATTTCCTGACCATTTCAGAAGCCGCTTCGGCCGCGCTTTTCAAAAGCCTTGAAACAAGCGAGCCGTCGACGCAGACTACATCAACCTGGCCGGCTGCCTTTTGCGCAACCGACGCCTCCATCGCCATCGCCTTACACTCGAGGAACTCGGCCCTTGCTGAGCCGGCGATGTCGTGGTCCCACTCTGCAGCCAGGATCTTGTTGGAGCTGGTGACTGCGACTGCGTCGATGACGTAAAGGTGCAATCCCTGGAAGGCGAGCTTGTTCCAGCTGCTGTCAACGCCGGCGGACTCGCATTTTGCCGGCGAAGGCTCGTAAGGGACCCAGCGCGACGACGCTTCAGACAGGATCTTGGCAAAGTTTGAATCCTTTACTTTGGAAATCTTGGCTTCCCGGTTCTTGAGAGCGTCAAGGAAAACTTCGTTGAGCAAATCACCTTATTCTGACTTGGGGTAGCTTAAAAAATTGCTGATCATGCTTCCATTTTGTCGGCAATTGCGGTAGCGTCCCAGAGCGACCTTGGCCTGCCTGCGGCCAGCGCGCCCGCTTCAATCACCTTGCCTGCAATGTTGGCCGCCATTGGCAGCGCGCCCGTCGCCCCCGGCGAATTGTAGTTGAGCAAGTGGAGCGAAGAGTCCCGCTCGAGCACCAGTGTGTCTGGAACGAACCTGCCTGTCTTGTCGATGACTGACGACCGTATGCCGGCCGTGCCCCGCTCGGAAAAAGCTGACGGCCTTAACTGCGGCAGGAATTCGCGCACCCTGTTTATCATCGCAGTTTTTGAAAGCGAGCTTTTAAGCTCCGTACTTGCCAGCGACATGAACTGTCTGTCAAAGACTATCCTGCGCGCACCCGTCCTTGACGACTCTATTATTTTCGGCAGCATGTCCGCAAGGTTCCTGCGCCAGGTATAGGCGTAAGGCCCAAAGACTGGCACGGCGTTTGGTCCCACCTCGCGCCTCCCGTCCGCCCTCACTATCCAGTGCGGGTCGAGGAACGGGTATTCGGGGTGCTTTGGCACGGAATAGATTGAAAGCTTCGTCAGGTCCTGGTACTGCGGGGGCGCCTTCCAGTATTCCCCACGGAAATGCAGGTCGGTGTAGCTTGCCGCAACGCCCATCATGTGGGCAATGTCCATCGAGTTGCCCCCTGCCGCGTTGACAATGTACTCTGTATTGATTCGCGTGCCCTGGCTTGTGGTTATGGTATAATTGCCATGGCTGTGCGATATTTGCGCGGCCCTGTGACCCAGCAATAGCTTGCAGCCAAACGACTGGAGGTCCTGCATCAGGGCAAGCGCAAGCGCGCCATAGTTCACCGATGCGTCCTTTGAGCAATAGATGGCAGAAGCGCAGCGCACGTTTGGCTCCATTTTTGCAACATCATTCTTGTCGAGCAGCTGAAGCTCGCTTTTGGCAAGGCCGTTTGCTTCGCCCCATTCCATGTACTTGCGAAGCCTGTCGATCTCCTTTTCGTCAAGGGCTACTTCGAGCACGCCGTCGCGCTTGAACAGCAATCCCTTGCTGTCTGAATATTTCTGCCACATCTCGTAGCCAAGGGAAGCGGCCTTGGCGAAGGTCTTTTTTTTCGCAGGGTCGTAGAGGAACGGCGCGTGCACCTTGCCGGTGTTCCTGCTGCTGGTGTGCTGGGCGATGTTTTTCTCCTGCTCTGCCAACACCACCGACTCGGGGTTCTTTGCATGCGCCGCCAGGAAATAGGCAATAGACGTCCCAAGCACGCCGCCGCCGATTACCGCGACCTTGCACTCCACATGCAGCATGAAGCAACGTGTTAGATAAAACGTTTAATATCGATCCATGTCAGAGACAGTGTAGCTTGGCCCAGCAGCAGGATTTCGTACCTGATCGAAGGAAGAGGCTTGACGACCTGCCGGAATTGCCTGAAGGCAGGCCGACGCTCTTGCTGTCCGCAGTTTACTCGGGTGAAGAGAAAAAGGTCTACCTGAAGTTTTACGATCCAAAGGACAACGTCATTTACTACTGGCGCGACAGGACTGACCACAAGCCCTACTGCTATACAAAGATGCAGTTTGCAGAGCAGGCTCAGCAGCTCGCGCAGAAGGAGACGAAATACACGCTCGAGCACGTCAAAAAGCGCGACATCATTTTGGACAAAGAGATCGAAGTCCTGAAAGTGCTTGCGCCCGACCCGCTTTCAATAGGCGGCACCGACGATAGCTTCCGTGAAAAAGTCACCTCCTGGGAAGCAGACATAAAGTACCACGAAAACTACCTCTATGATCGCGCGTTGATACCCGGGACGTATTATGTCAGGAAAGACAAGCAGATAACAGCATTTGAATACCCGATATCTGAAAAGGTTCAGTTTGCTCTCAAGAGCCTGCTGTGGGACAAGATAAAGGAAACAGGCGAATCAGGCAAGGAATACCGGCAGTACATTAGCAACTGGGCGAACCTGCTCAACCAACCAATTCCGGAATTAAAGAGGGTTGCAGTCGACATTGAAGTCGAGACAGAGGAGGGCAGGATGCCGAATCCCCGCGACCACGACAGGCGCGTGACTGCAGTCGGCTTTGTTGCAAGCGACGGCTTTCGGAAGGTGCTAGTGCTTTCAAACAATATTCCAAGCGACGGCACGCAATTAATTCCTGAAGCAGAGCCTTGCCAGACCGAAAAAGAGCTGCTGGAAAAGGCGTTCCGGATAATCAACGAATACCCAATTGTGCTCACGTTTAACGGCGATGACTTTGACCTGCCGTACCTTTATGCACGATCTCAGGACTCGCGCATTGATCCTACAGGCGTTGCAATTCCAAAGGAAAAAGTGCCGATCATGGTGAAGAAAGAGTCATTCATCAAGCGCGGGATGCAGGCAGAGCCGGTTGGGATCAGGCACGGCATCCACATCGACCTGTACAGGACATTTGACAACAGGTCAATCCAGATTTACGCCTTCAGCCGCGCATACACCGAGCACACACTAAACGCGATTTGCGAAGCCCTGCTGGGAGACACCAAGATCGAGTTTGAAGGCGACATAAGCGACTTGCCGATCCAGAGGCTGGCAGAGTATTGCCTTAAGGACGCCGATCTCACGTACAGGCTGACCAGCTTTAACGACAACCTGCTGATGAGGCTCTTGGTTGTAATCGCAAGAATCGGGCGGCTGTCAGTGGACGACATTGCGCGCTTTGGGGTGAACCAGTGGATAAGGGGCATCCTGTATTACGAACATCGCCAGCGAAACGAGCTGATACCGAGCAGGAGCGAGCTGGAGTCAAAGGGCACTGCTTCGACGACTGCGGTCATAAAGGAGAAGAAATACCGCGGAGGCGAAGTTGTCGAGCCGATACCTGGCATCCACTTTGGTGTGGTGGTGCTTGACTTTGCAAGCCTGTATCCTAGCATAATCAAGGTCCACAACCTCTCGTATGAAACCATCAACTGCCCCCATGACGACTGCAAGAAAACCAAGGTGGAAGGCACGACCCATTGGGTGTGCAAGCAGAGGAAGGGACTGGCTTCGCTCCTGATAGGCTCGCTCCGCGACCTAAGAGTCAACTATTACAAACACCTTGCAAAGGATAAGACGCTCCCACCGCAAGAGAGGCAACTGTACAACGTCGTAAGCCAGGCTATCAAGGTCATTCTCAATGCAAGCTATGGCGTCATGGGCGCAGAGATATTCCCGCTCTACTGCCTGCCGGTGGCAGACGCCACCGCTGCGCTTGGGAGATCGACTATTAACAGGACGATAAACAAGTGCAAAGAGATCGGCATACAGGTTGTTTACGGCGACACCGACTCGCTCTTTTTGAAGAACCCGTCGCCCACCGCAATAGATGAAGTGGCAGTGTGGGCGCGCAGCAACCTTGGCGTCGATCTTGAAATCGACAAGCAGTACCGCTATGTCGTATTCAGCGATCTCAAAAAGAACTACCTTGGCGTCCTTGCAGACGGCACGGTCGATGTTAAAGGTCTAACTGGCAAAAAGTCGCACACGCCGCCTTTCATCAGAAGCGCGTTCTATGACATCTTGACGATACTTGGCAGGGTCAGCTCGGAGAAAGACTTTGAATCTGCAAGAGAAAGCATCAAGAACGTAATTCTGGAAAACGCCAAGAATTTAGAAGCTCACAAGATCCCGCTTGAAGGCCTGAGCTTTAACGTCACCATCAACAAGTCGCTGAGCACGTACGGCAAAAAGATTGGCTCCAAGACAGTGGACGGCAAGAACACCAACACTTACAAGGGGCTCCCGCAGCACATAAAGGCGGCCAAGATGCTCGTGGACACCGGCAAGCGCGAGATTCAGGCCGGCGACGTCATTTCATACGTCAAGATAAAGACGGGCGACGGCGTTAAGCCAGTAGAGATTGCAAAACAGGAAGAAATTGACACAGAGAAATACCTTGAGACGATGGAGTCGACATTTGAGCAGGTGCTCACCGCGCTAAACTTTGACTTCAAGTCGATGCTTGGCAAGCCGCGGCAGCAGAGCCTTGACGAGCTATTCTGGAGCAAGCCTGCATCATAGTTTATTATCAGCTCTTTTGGAGATTCCCTAGGTGGACATCCTGTCGCTGTTTACGGTGCCGGAGAGGACAAAGGCAGGCTATAGCTTTGCCGACACGCCTGTAAAAATTACGTTCAAGGAGTCCAGTGTCGTTGTTTACGGTGTGCCGCTTGATGCCACCACCAGCTTTGGGAAGGGGACTTCGAGGGGGCCGGAGGCGATAAGGCTTGCGTCTGCGCGCCAGATCGAGACGTTTGTGCTTGACGAAAAAGCCGATATCTATGATCTAGTGGGCATATTTGATCTCGGCGATTTGAAATTGCCGAAGGCAAGCGTTGCCAAGATACTCGCGTTCCTCGACTCTACGATCCCAAAAGTTGTTTCTTCATTGCGCAATGACAACAAAATCCCGGTCATTCTTGGCGGCGAGCATACGCTGTCATATTATCAATTGAAGGCGCTTGCAAAAGAAGAGCCGGTGGTAATACACTTTGACGCGCACCGCGACATGAAGCCCGAGTACGAAGGCTTGAAGATGTGTCACACCACCCCGTTCTACCACTTGCTAAAATACGTCCCCGGCGAAAACCTGATCCAGATCGGCATCCGGCAGACAGACAAGGAAGAAAACGAAACTGCTGCCAAGAACGGCGTCACCACCTTTGACGCATGGCAGGTGCACGACGAAATAGGCGCTGTGGCTGATCATTTGCAGAGGGCGACTGCCGGCAAAAAGCTCTACATTTCGTTTGACATTGATGTCTATGATCTTCCGTATGTGCCGTGCACCGGGACGCCGGAGCCGTTTGGCCTTGACACGTTCCAAGTGCTGAAACTGGTCAAGGCGATCAGCTCGTCAGCGCGCCTCATTGGGATGGACATGGTCGA
>DATEUD010000156.1:0-2647 GCA_035283265.1 Nitrososphaera sp. | reverse complement strand
GCACGCCTGCGATACTGCCTGCCTGTCGCAATCGGCTTCAAAGCCGCACTCGGCGCAATTGCCCTTGTACTTAACAAGCAGCCTTATCCAGTCGCTCATTTCCTTTTTGCCTTCTCGATCTCTTTTGCTATCGACTCGCCGACCGACTCGTCGTTAAAATTGTCCACCGCGAACTCTATCGGATCAATCTTTTCGTCGATCATTAGCCTGATGAAATAGGGCAGGGCAAACGAGCCGGCAGAGCTCCTTGACGTGTGGAGCGCCGGCGCAAGCTCGCCCAGGATCTTCCTTGTCGACTGCGACCGGGCAAATATTGGCCCCATCACCGGCCACAGCATCGCGTACTGGCTGTACTTGATCCCTTTCTGACGCGACTTTTCATACAACCCTGACGCGATAATTCTGTTTACGTATTTGAGCAGGCGCCACTCCCTCCTTGCGTTTGCGCGCCCTACCATCATGTCTGCCTTTGACAGGACGTCAAGCATGGAAGCAAGATCGTCGTGCTCGACGTGCGAAGAAACGATGCTTGAGAACAGGGCGGCCATCATGTCTCTGCGCCTTTCCTCCGGCGAGCCCCCGTAGCTCGGATCGGGGTACGACGCGTCCGCCTTTGCAATGAATTGCATCGCCTGCTCCACGCTGCCGGAGTTAAAGTAGCCGTTGACCGCGTCCGCAATGTCGATGTCCACGATGTCCCTGTTTGAAACCGTGGCATAACCGGCCGCGCGGGCCTGGGCGCTGTTAAGCGTCGAGCGGATGTCGCCCCTGCTGTTGTTGACTATTGAAATTTTGTCGCCCGGCCCGAGCTTTGCCCCCTCACTCTGGAGCACGTGGTCAAGGAACAGCATCAGCAGCCGCGGCGGCGCCGGGGAAAACTCCACTGTCTTGCAGGCCTTGACAAGCTCTTTTATCTTGGTCAACTTTGCGTTGGCGGCCATTATCACCGGCACCGTCGGCTCTTTAATGAGGTCGACAACGGCGTCGAGACCGCCCGAGTCCTCCCTCCCCGAGATGCCGTCAACCTCGTCGAGAAACAGCATTATCCTTTTTCCAAACAGGTTGGCGGTATTTTGCAGTGCGGGGAGAAGCATAGCCTGTATGTTGTTCCTGTTTCTTGTGTCGCTTGCGTTCATTTCAACCAAGTGATAGTCGAATTGCCTTGCCAGCGCGTGCACAAGCGTAGTCTTGCCCGTGCCCGGCGGCCCCACCAAAAGTAATGGCTTGCTGCCGCTCACCCAGCCGCCCAGCCACTTCAGCGCAGCTAGTCGGGCGTCTTCGTTGCCCACCATCTCTTGTACCGCCATTGGCCTATGCTTTTCAGACCACATCATTTGCCGACAGCTTCTAATTTCTTCTGAAATTCGGAAAAAGGCGCGCGCCGGACAAGCTCGTTGTACCAGTACTGGTTGTAGTGCCTGACGGTCAGGAAAAGGAATTCGAGGAACGGCTTTAGCTGGAAATTCTCTGGCAGCATGTCAAGGGCGATTTTCGCTTCGTCGAGGTAGAGCTCGCTTTTTGCCATCGTGAGTTCAAAGGCGCGCCTCACGTCTCCGGTGTTGAGGGCGTAGTAGAGCGGCCACGACGGGACCTTGACCTCGTTGTTCGTTATCGCGTCTTCAATTTCGTTGCCGCAGCCGACGCACTCGCCGGCCTTGGCCATGCCCAGATGGAAAATGTCTGATAATGGCCGCCTGTTGAGCGCCATGTTTCTGCCGGCGGTGCCCATCACCATCCGGTACTTCTTGTAGCACTCGGTCATGTTTTCGTCGTTGATTGACTCCGGATTGGTCTTTAGCTTCACGTCGATGTACTGGCCGATTCTGGCGTCCTTGAACCCCTCTTCAAACGCCTTCAGCACCGAGTCGCCACCCTGCGCGATTTTGCTGCGCGCTATGCCAAGTATGTATGGATTCATGAACTTGTAGTCGTCGAGGAATTCGAGATCCTCATCCTTGTCGACTATCCTATCCATTGGCTCCGACAAGTCGATCGCGATAATGTGGCCGTCGATTATCGCGTTCTTCTTTTCGTCTGAGGTGCCGTCGCCAAAATACTCTGAAGCGCCATCGTAAAGCGCGTTGAAAACCGGGAATGTCATCTTGACAAAGTTTGAGTTCAGTATGCGCTTGACCCTGTCGCCGAGGATGTCGGGGTTTGACAGCCGTGCTTTGACATCTTGTACGCTACCCTCTGGCAGGGCAAGCTCTTGAGAGCCAACGTCATCAGCGAATTTGCGAATCGTGCCGGCCGGGTTGCTGTCGGCAGCTATCGCCTTGTGTAATGACACGACGAACCGCTGCGCAAAGCCAGAAAATTCCTGCTCTGTCTTTTCCTTGTACTGGTTGAACTGCCTGTAGCCCTTGCTCCGCAATAGGCCCTGCTTCATGATGTCTTTGCCGGCCTGCGTGCCCATCAGGGCTTCCTTTGAAAAGATCAACTCGTTCTTGCCGCTCATTTCTTTGCTATCTTTTCTCTAGCCAGCCATTGATAAGCGTAATGGGAGGCTAGGGAAGCTTTTCCCGCCACGCCCTTGCGTCGCCCGCTCAGCCTAGCCCCTTATGTGTCAGGCTTGCAGCAATCGCTTTTATTTTTGATGAATTTAAAATGTGTAGAGCGATTACAATTCGTAATGCAATTGCACCAA
>DATEUD010000155.1:0-5283 GCA_035283265.1 Nitrososphaera sp. | reverse complement strand
CTTGTAGACACTCCTGGCTATCTTCCAGGCACCGACCAGGAGCACAACGGCATAATCAGGCACGGGAGCAAACTGTTGTTTGCATACTGTGAAGCAACTGTTCCAAAAGTGACATGCATCATTGGCAAGGCCTACGGCGGCGCATACATAGCGATGGGGAGCAAGAACCTGAGGTCTGACATCAACTATGCTTGGCCTACTGCCGAAATTGCGGTACTTGGGCCCGAAGCGGCAATTACGATCATCCACAGGCGCGACCTGAAGAGTTCTGCAGACGCGGCTGCCAGAAAGAAGCAACTTGCCAAGGAATACCGCGACAAATTCGCAAACCCGTTTATAGCTGCTGAAAAAGGTACCATTGATCTCGTGATAAACCCGGCGGAAACAAGGCCGATGATAATACAGGCGCTCAACGCGCTGGCGAACAAGAAGGAGCCTAGGCCGTGGAAGAAACACGGCAACATCAACCTGTGATGGCGCCATGTCAAAAAAAATATCGAGCATACTGATCGCAAACAGGGGCGAAATAGCCCTGAGAGTCATCCGGGCCTGCCGAGAGATCGGGATAAGATCAATAGCAATCTACTCTGACGAGGACGTCCGGGCAGTGCACGTAAAGAGAGCAGACAAAGCCTACCACATCGGGCCGGCGCCGCCGGCCCAGAGCTACCTCAACATGACAAAAATAGTAGAGACTGCCAAGGAGGCAGGCGCAGATGCCATCCACCCCGGATATGGCTTTCTGTCTGAAAACGAGAACTTCCCGGAAATGTGCGAAAAGGCCGGCATCATATTCATCGGGCCGACTGCCAAGGCGATGGAAGTCACGGGCGACAAGATGAAATGCAAGGAAGTGATGAAAAAGGCCAAGGTCCCGACGGTGCCGGGAAGCGACGGCATCATTGAAGACGTTGAAAAGGCGGCCGACGTCGCGCACAAGGCCGGCTACCCAGTTTTGCTGAAATCAGCGTTTGGCGGCGGCGGCCGCGGCATCAGGCTTGCCAACAGCGAAAAGCAGTTGAGGCAGGAGTTTGAAATGGCGTCTGCCGAGTCGCGCGCGGCGTTTGGCAAGGCGGCGCTTTTTGTAGAAAAGTACCTCCAGCGCATAAGGCACATCGAGTTCCAACTCTTCCGCGATTCGCACGGAAATGGCAGGCACCTCTTTGAGCGCGAATGCTCGATCCAGAGGCGCCACCAGAAGCTCATCGAAATGTCTCCGTCGCCCGTAGTAGATCAAAAAACGAGGGACAGGATTGGCGAAATAGCAGTCAGGGCCGCGGATGCTGTTGACTATTTGAACGCCGGCACAGCAGAGTTCCTGCGCGACCCTGAAGGCAACTTTTACTTTATCGAAATAAACTCGCGCCTCCAGGTGGAGCATCCGGTGACGGAGCTTGTAACCGGGCTTGACCTGGTGAAACTGCAGATAGCAGTTGCGCAGGGCGAGGAGATCCCCTTCAAACAGGAAGACTTGAAGATGAATGGCTGCGCGCTTGAATGCAGGATCAACGCCGAGGACCCGTTCTACGAATTCGCGCCATCGACCGGCATCGTGCCAAACTGCAACATCCCCTACGGACCGGGCATCAGAGTGGATACCTACCTCTATCCGGGATGCAACGTGTCAGGCTATTATGATTCGCTTACGGCCAAGCTACTTGCGTGGGGCAGGGACTTTAACGAGGCAAGGGTCAGGATGAGAAATGCCCTCAACGAGTTCACGATAGAGGGCATCAATACCACCATCCCGCTTTACAAGACGATAATGGACGAGCCCAACTTTATCAAGGGGGAGCTGTCGACCGACTACCTTGACCGCTTCAAGGTATTCGACAAGATGAATGAGCAGGCAAAGGAAGCGGCCAAGGAGATGGCTTTAGCTGCAGTAGCGGCAGTACTGCTGCAGTCAGAGTTTGGGAAAAAGGCCGGGGCCGCTCAGACAGCAGCAACCAAGTCAAAGTGGAAAATGAGGGGTTAGAATGGAATTCAAAGTCGGCGACCTTGCAGAGATGTTAGAGGGCGAAGTGCTGCGCACCGCCGACAACAACTCTGTGCTGGTCAAGATTAGCGGCAAGCAGCACACTTTGAGATTGTTGAAAACGGGGACGAACGAGTTTGAATTCATGCTGGACAATACTTTTCATCATGCCAAGATTTTGCAGTCGGGAAGCGCAGAAATAAAGCTGACGCTCGACAGCCAGCCACTGACAGTGAAAAAGCACAGTAAGCTTACAGAAGTGCTCGAGAAGGCGTCGGCACTGGGCGGCGCCGTCGGCGGGGACCGGAACCTGACAAGCCAGATCCCCGGCAGGGTGGTCAACATCGCCGCAAAGGCCGGCAGTGAAGTGAAAAAGGGCGACGTCATTGTAGTATTAGAGTCGATGAAGATGCAGGTTGCAGTCAAGGCACACAAGGACGGCAGCCTGAAAGAAATAAAGGTAAAACAGGGCGCCAGCGTCGCAAGGTACGACGTGGTGGCAGTCATTGAATAGCTACTTTTTCGCCTTCTTGAGAGCGTCCTTGATCTCGCTGTAGTCGGGCTCTACCAGCGGGTTGTCCGAGACCCATCTGTAGATTACCTTGCCGCTCTCGTCAAGAATGAATACTGATCTTTTTGCAGCGTCATAGCCTTCGAGCGGCCCCAGCTTTTTCATGACAATGCCGTACTTTTTGATGGTGTCACGCCTATAGTCTGACAGAACCGGAAAGTTCAGGTGGCGGTTCTGGACAAAGAACTTGTTTGCAAACGGCCCGTCCACCGAAATGCCGACGACGTTTGCACCAAGGTCACGGAGTTGGTCAAGCGAGTCGCGCAGCGCGCACATTTCTGCTGTGCACGGCGGCGATTCTGCAGCCGGAAAGAACGCTAGTATCGTCTTCATGCCGTAAAATTCGCTCAGCTTGCGCGGTTTCATGTCTGGGTCTGGCAATTCAAAATCTGGAGCTTTGTCACCTATGTTTGGTACCGATGCGAGAGATGCGCTTGACATGACTAGACATGCGACGATCTCGCAATAAAAACATTTCAGGCGTACTTGCTCTTGAAGGGGGAAAGCTCTCTGAGCTCCTTTACAATACTTGACAGCGCGCCGACCGTCATATCGATCTCTTCTTTTGTGTTCTGCATCCCGAGGCTCAGCCGGAGCGAGCCGGTGATTTCCTCATAGGAAAAGCCCATTGCTTTCAACACGTGGGACGGCTTTTGCTTTTTGACCGAGCACGCCGAACCTGTAGATGCCGCAATTCCGTTTTCGTCCAACTTGATTATTAGATCCTCGCCGTTCACCCCAAAGAACGTGAAATGGGCGTTGTTTGGAATCCTATCAATGCGCGAGCCGTTCAGCCGTGAATGCGGGATCTCTTTTGCCACCCTCTCAATGAGGTAGTCTCGCAGGCCTTCCACATGCTCTTTGTATTGATCCATCCTTTTGGCCGCAAGCTCGCAAGCCTTGCCAAAGCCGGCGATGCCCGGCACGTTTTCAGTGCCTGACCGCAGTTCAGATTCTTGCCCGCCGCCGTGGATTATAGGCGCTATCTCTAATCCTGATCTAATGTAAAGCGCGCCCACTCCCTTGGGCCCGTTTATTTTGTGCGACGACATCGACATCATGTCGACTCCAAGGCTCTTGACGTTTATCGGGATCTTGCCCGCCGCCTGCACCGCGTCTGTGTGGAAAAGGGTGCCGGCCTGATGTGCGATCTCGGCAAGCTCTTTTGCCGGCTGGACGGTGCCGACTTCGTTGTTTGCAAACATGATGCTGACAAGCAAAACATCTTTTGAAAGCGCGTCTTTCAGGTCGGCCGACCTGACAAGCCCCTCGCCCGTCACCGGCAAATACGTGACAGCAAAGCCCATGCCCTCAAGGTCCCTACACTGCTCGAGCACCGCATCGTGCTCTATGCTGCTCGTGATTATCCTGTTTTTTCCAGGCGTCCTGCTCCTGACGTGAACCGCCGCGCCCTTGAGAGCGAGATTGTCTGCCTCGGTGCCGCCAGAAGTGAACGTTATTTCGCGCGCCATCGAGCCAATCATCTCTGCCACCCTTTTCCGCGCCAGCTTTATCGCCCTTGTAGTCTCCCTGCCAAACCTGTGTATCGAAGACGGGTTGCCGTACTGCTGCTTCATGTATGGCAGCATTTCCACAATAACTTCGTCTGCAACAGGCGTCGACGCCGCGCTGTCAAGGTAAATGTGCTCAGTCATTGTCTATAATCACCAGCTTGCCGGTCTTGTAGCCGCCTGCGTCGACTGAAACAAACTTGAAGCCAAGCTCCTTGAGTTTGACGTCCAAGAGCGCCAGCTTGTCCGCGTCAAACATCTTTTGAAGTTCATCTTTGCCCACTTCGACCCTTGCAAGCTCACCGTGGTCCCTTACGCGCAACTGCCTGACGCCAAATATCGACTTCACGATAATCTCTGCATTTTCGATCCTCTGCAATTTTACATAGGTCACTTCGTTTCCGGCCGGTATCCTTGAGGCGAGACACGCATTGGACGGCTTGTCGTAGACAGACAGCCCAAAGTTATTCGCGATTTCCCGTATCTCGGATTTTGTTATCCCAAGCTCGACCATTGGGCTCCGCACCCCGTTTTCCCGCAGCGCCCGGATGCCGGGCCTGTAATCTGTAAGGTCGTCGACGTTTGTGCCGTCGACAATGAGGGAAATGCCAGCCCTTTTCGCCTCTTCTGTCAGATGTTGCCCAAGCTCTGTCCTGCAGTGGTAGCATCGCATCTCGTCGTTTTTCACAAATTCGGGGTTTTCAAGCTCATCGTATTCAATTATCTTGTGATCAATGCCTATCTCCTTTGCAACTTGCCGCGCAGCTGTGAGCTCTTCTTCAGCCAGCGTCTTGTAGTCGGCGGTTATCGCCATCGCGTTTTTTCCAAGCGCCTTTTTCGCGGCAAGCGCCACCACCGCGCTGTCGACTCCGCCGGAAAGCGCCACCACCGCGCTGTCGCCATTCTTGGAAAACCATTCTACTAATATGTCAAAGTTGTCCATCTACGCGCCACCTATTTTTTCCATGACTTGTGCGTTGACGAGCTCCATCGCCCTCTTGACAGGCAGCTGGCACCTTGATGCGATTATCCTTACGTCTTCAAACTCGGGCTTAGCGTTTGTCACCCTGCCGGCAGAGTCCTTTACCACCTTGACATGCACGTTGAAAGTGCTTCCGTTGACGTTGACAGGGACAGTCAGAATTGCCCGGGGGAGCACATATCGCTCTACTTCCTGCACTCTGGCCCCAAGCGTCCCTGACTCGCTGAACAGCACCTCAAGC
>DATEUD010000154.1:0-22401 GCA_035283265.1 Nitrososphaera sp. | reverse complement strand
CCGTGTCTTTATCTTCTTTGCCCTTCTTTTTCTCTGCCGTTTCCTTCTCCGTTTTCTGGCGCTCCCCTTCCTCTAATTTTGCCTTCTCCCCTTCTTCCGTTGCCCGCTCTTGCTCGCGCCGGCGCTTCTCATCCTCTTCTTTCCTGCGATCCTCGTCGGTCTTTTTCTTGCCAAACAAGCCAAACTTGCCCCTCTTTTCCTTTGGCTCTTCGACCTTGGGCGGCAAAGGCTTGTCTTCATTAGGCGGCGATGGAGGCGGGATGTATTCTGTTTTTTTCTCAGCGTCCGGCGTGGGTTCCGGCTCGCGCACAACGGGCTTTGGCGCCGGCTTTTCTTCTTGCACCGGCGGCTCGGCCTTTGGAGCAACGTTTGCAGGGCGCGGCGGCTCTGGCTTGGGTGGCGGCGGTGGGAGTTCTAACTTTTCTTTAGCCTCTGGTACCTGTTCCGGCGGAGCTTCTTTCGGCACCGGAGGCTGCGGAATCGACATCAGGTTTTCAACGCTCAGTTCGCCGACGCTTCCGAACAATGATTCAATGAATTTGTCTGGGTCAAACGGGATTATGTCGTCGTAGCCCTGCCCGACCCCTACATATATGATTGGCTTTGAAGTAATGTGCGCAATTGACATCGCGGACCCGCCCTTTGCGTCCGCGTCTATCTTTGTCAGTATAGCGCCGTCAAAGTTGGTGTACTGGAAAAACTCCCCTGCCTGATTTATCGTGTCGTTGCCGGCAAGCGAGTCGCCTATGAACAGCTTGATATCTGGCTTGACCACCCTGACGATCTTGCCCATCTCATCCATCAGGTTCTTTGAAGTCTGCATCCTGCCGGCGGTGTCCATCAGGACTACGTCGATATAGTTCTTTTTGGCGTGCTCGTACGCGTCGCGCCCAACGGACGACGGATCTGCCCCATAGCGCTGCTTGATTATTTTAAGCGAGAGCCTGTTTGTGTGCTGCTCCAATTGCTCGATTGCACCGGCCCTGTGGGTGTCGCCCGCAGCCACCACAACGGAAAACCCGGCCTTGCGCAGTAGGCTTGCAACTTTGGCGACAGTCGTTGTCTTGCCCGTCCCGTTGATGCCTAGGAACACGATTACAAACGGCCCGGCCTTGCTCACCTTTTTCGCCCTTATCCTTTCTATAAGGTCGAGCCTGCCTGCACGGGCAAATATCTCGGCGACTGCAGCCTGCAACTTTGACTGGACTACTTGGGCCGCGTCCTGGTTCTTTTCCAGCTTTAATCCAAGCAGCTCTTTTTTCAATTTCGCCGACAGCTCGTCGACGACTCGCTGCGCCACGTCGCTTTCCAAGAGCGCGAGCTGGAGATCCAGCAGCGCGTCGTCAAGGACTTGCTCTGTAAGCTCTTTTTGGCCGATGCCTTTTGCGGCGCTGGAAAACGCCTTTTTCAGCTTGTCAAACATATGCTTTCAACCGAGCTAGCCGGGATGCTGAGCGGCCCTTATCATCTGGTTGATCTGCGACTGTACTTGATCCAGGCGCATCGCTATTTCCTGCCTCTGCGCTTCCAGCTGCCTTGCAGCCACTTCGTATTCCTTTATCCTGGATTCAACGTAATTGAGGGCGTCATCCCTGCTCTTTTCGACTGCGGCGCCGGCCCCAAGGTTCACCAGTAGCTTCTTTATCGGTGGCACCATGGTCTTTACATAGACCCCGAGGCCCACAGGCATCAGCGACTCGACTTCGAACTCGGAAGTGATGTTTTGAATGGTGGTCGAAGCCAGCCGAGCCTCTTCCATTAGCCTGGTTACCGTAACCTGCCGCGTCATGACGTCGTTCATGTACGCTTCAAGAACCCTTGACTGCTGGACCATTTCGTTTATCCTCTTCTCCATCGCAGCCATTTCGTGCTGCCTGGACGGATCGCTGTCTGAACCCATGTCAACCTCACTGCTCCAGTTCGATTTTTAAAGCTTTAGATTAGGCGACGTTATAACGCCTAAAGCCGAAGGCAATTAACGCTGCCACAAGTGCAAATATCGATAAATACTTGGTAACCGATAGATACTTTCAGAATGCCTCGACCAATTCATTTCGACCTTACAGTTGACAATCCCGAGCGGGCCATGAAGTTCTACAAAGACATTTTTGGATGGAAATTCGACAAGTGGAACGGTCCCATGGAGTACTGGATGGTAACTACTGGAGATGAGAAAGAACCAGGAATTAACGGCGGTCTTGCCAAGAAAGGCGAGTCAGGGATGCCCAACATGAATACGATCGGTGTCTCTTCGGTTGACCAATACTCCAAGATGATCGAAGACAATGGTGGTAAGGTTTTGATGCTAAAGACACCGATACCAGGAATAGGATGGTTTGCGACCTGTCAGGACACAGTGGGAAACACCTTTGGCATAATTGAACAGAACCCTAACGCCAAGTAATTACATCTTTATAAACTTCAGATTCTGGACACCTTCAGCATGTCGGCCATCCTGATCTCCATACCGTAGCGCTCTTCCTCGCTCTTCATGTGCCGGTATAGTTTGAGCATGTTCATCCCGTGCTTTACCATGCTGAACTTGCCCGCTATTTTCAGTTGGATAAACTTGAAGACGAGCGAGTATACCCTAAATTTTTCAAGTACTGCATCGCGGTACGCCTGTAGGTCGTCCATGTTCTTGACAAAGAGCTCTGCACACCAGGTTGACGGGATAATGCCCTCGCCAAGCAATGGGTACACTGTGCCTATCGACTCGCCCACGCCCACAGACTTTTTCCCGTCGGTGAACGGCTCGCAGCTTGCCGGCGGAGTCAGCCTGACCGGCCTACCCACTTTTTTGATTATTTCGCAGTCGTGCGTGTTCAGGAATTCGCCGACAAAGCGGTTGTGGTTCTTTAGGAAGTCTCCGGCGCCAATGTGCGCCGATCCGTTGCCAAGCGGGAAGTACCAGAAATACCCAGACATTGAAGGAAATGACTTTAGGTAAAAGTCGTCAAAGGGCTCCCTGCCTGACGGATATTTGACTTTGTACTGCACGCATGGTATCCACATCTCGTTCTCGAGTCTTGGCAGGTAGTTACGGTGAAAGCCAGTTGAATCGACAATGACGTCAAAGTCTGATTCCAGTTCGTCCTTCCGCGGAGCCCTGCCGAACTTTATCTCCGTCCCCTTTACCATGTCCTGTATAAGTTGCAGTTTGTCGTAGCTCACCATGCCGCGGAGCTTTATGTCGACGTTGTCTTTATCGCCGAGGTCCACTTTCATGTGCCGGCCCTCGTGCAGGACATAGTCGTCAAAATTTACGCCGCAGTTTTTCGCAAGGCCGGCCATCACGTTTTTGCACGTCGCCCATGCGCACACGGCGTCATGCTGGTCCTGCGGCATCCGCTCAAACCCCACCACGTGGTTGTCGTGATCGTCGCTCAGCCTGTTCATGAGGTACGCGCCTGCTACTCCGATCCCGACAACTGCGATCTTCATCTGCTTATATTCTGCCAGAAGATGCAATAAAAACATAACATTATCTAACGGCTTCGTGCAGCTCTGCCGTTGTCAAAGAAGAAGGTGCAGATGTCCGGCTTTGCCCGCATAGGTATCGGGCTTTTAATAATCGGCGCGCTACTTACCGCGTTCGGCCAGTACAGCGGACGGGAGGCGGTTGCGGTTTTTGGCGTGGTAATGGTGGTCTGCGGCTTTGTGCTCTACATGGCCGCGTCGATCGTTGCAAAAAGAGGAGCCAGGGCCTGACTATTCTATGTATACGGCTGGCTTGAACGGCCTTGCAGATTTTGCCTTTGATTTTGGATCGTATTTTGCTGAGTCCTCTTCAGAATAGACTGCTATCTGCGCCTTGTTGATTTCAGCGGATAACAGCGACGCTGCGTCCTGTAATGCAGCTGCCTCGCCAAACTCTGACAATCGCAGCCGCCTGTGCCTCGCCTCAAGCGGAGTTGACAAAATGTCTTCCATCATTTTCTGCACCATCTTCGGATCTGTTTTTGCCTTGGCGGTTTCCGGGTTTGCGATCAGCTGCTTCACTATTTCGCCAAAGTTGGTCTTTCCCTCCAAGATGCTTGCGAGTATTTTTTTGTAGACCTGCGCCTTCCAGCCGGCTGAAGTGTAAATGGCAATCTTTGCAGGCGTTAACTTTGTCACCTTCACGATGTTCTGGAGGTCGGCGAGCAAGCTTGAAATCAGAAATTCAGACTCTTCAGCGACTAGGTCAATCCTGTCCTCCTTGATTGCCGGCCAGCCCGCGACGGTTATTGACTGCCTGTTACCCATGCGCTCCCATGCCTCTTCTGCAGTGAACGGCGCAAACGGAGCAAGCATCCTGACCTGCACGTTAAGGAACTCGGCAAGCGGACCGGTGACGTTTTTGCGCTCCTTCGCACCTGTTCGCTTCAGGTACCACTGGAGGTCCTGTTCGAGCGAGTACAGTATGTTGTGTATCGCCTCTCTCACACGGAGCCGGTCCATCGACCTCGCCGTTTCGGCAATCGCCCGCTGTAGCCTGCTTGCAAGCCACCTGTCCTCTAGCTCTGTGCCAGCTGCCTGCGGCCTGCTGAACTTGTCAGCCATTTCAAAAATGCCGAGCAATTTCGATCGTATACCCCTGACGGTGTCAAACGAAAAGTCGGCGTCTTGAAGTATTTCGGCCGACACCAGCATCGCAAGCCTGATGGTATCCGCGCCATGTTCCTTGATTGCGGCGCGCAGCGGTATGATGTTGCCAAGCGACTTGCTCATCTTTTTACCCTCCATCAGCACAGAGCCATTGACCACTATTTGCCGCGGCCAGTTCTCTCTTTCAAATATCGCGACGTGGTTAAAAATAAAGAACGTTAGGTGGTTTGGCACGAGGTCACGCCCAGAGTGGCGCGAGTCGACCGGGTAAAAGTAGCTGAATTCTTTTCTTATCTGCTCTACAGTCGATGCAGGCACCTTGCATTGTTTTGCGACCTGATCAGCATTTCCAATGCCAAGCAGAATATAGTCAAAGAATGCATCGGTAATGTTGTCGTCAATTATTGCCTTGCTGTTGACGTACTTTGCAATAACATAGTAGGCCATGTAAATGACCGAGTCTGACAGGCTCTCGATTATCCACTCCTGATCCCACGGCAGTTTTGTGCCAAGGCCGGATTTTCTCGCGCACGCTCGCTCCCGCAGCCAGTCGATGACATAGTCGAATTCCTGCCGGATGTCCTGCGGCACAATGTCCATCTTTGTCGCGCATTCATGCACCAGTCCCTTCCATTCTTTGTTGCCGTAGTCAAGGAACCACTGGTCGCTCAGCAGTTTGACGACGCATTCTGCCCCGCACCTGCACTTCACAGGCTTGTTGACAAGCTCGTACATCGTGCCTGCCGCGCCGGACTGCATGACGTCCTGCTTGACCCCGTTCTTTGCATCGGCCACTGCCATGCCTGCGAACCTGCCGGTGTTGTGCATCATCTTGCCCTTGTAGAACTCATGAGAGTAGAGGTCGCTTGTCGCCTTTTCCAGATTGACGTCGTTCTGGCCGGTCGCGCCCACTTGCCTAATCGCTTCACCTGCCGGGACGCCCGAGTACCCTTCCGACTCGATTATTATTATCGGACTAGCATTAACAGAAATGCCAAATTCATTCTGCGTCTTTTTGTCATTTTTCAAATCTTCAAGTGCCTTGTAGTCGTACGGGGCATGAGCAGGCACAGACATCACGATGCCGGTGCCGGTGTCGGCTTCAACAAACGACGCCGGGTAGACAGGGGCGGTGGAATTGTTGACAGGGTTGGTGGCGGTCTGGCCCACTATTTCCTTGCCCTTGATCGTCCTGATCACTTCGACCCTGTGATTGAGAAATTCCAGCTTCCTTGCCGCTTCCTTGCTCACAATCCACTTTTCGCCGTCGACCCGGGCTTGCACATAGTCGACGTCCGGGTTGATCCACATGTTGGTGACTCCAAAGAGCGTCTCCGGCCGGAGCGTTGCTGCAGGCAATATGCTGTCGCCCGACCTGAACTTGATGACGGTGTATTCGTTGAAATCCGGCTCGACGTCGCCCATCGTATCGTGTTGGCTCACGGGGTTCTGGTCGCGAGGACACCAGCCCACCGGATGCGACCCCTGCACTATGAGCTCCTTTTTACGCAGTGTTCTGAACTGCCACGAAATAAACTTTGAATACATGCTGTCGATCGTCGTGAACTCGCGCCGCCAGTCGATGGAATATCCCATCTCCTTCATGCCCATCTTGATCTCGTTGTGGAAGTAGCTTGCGATCTTGACCGGCTCTACAAATGTAGAGATGACGTCGTCAGACAACTTGTATATCTTGTGGAAGGTGTCCATTAGTTCGGGGTCGCCCGCTGCGACCCTGCGTGACATGCCAAGGATCGGAGTGCCGGTGTAGTGAAAGCCCATCGGAAACAGGACATTGTAGCCCTTCATCCTCATGTAGCGGGCGTGCGCGTCAGCAAGCGTGTAAGTCCTGCCGTGGCCGATGTGCTGGGGAGAATTGGGATAAGGGTATGCTACTGTCACGAAATACTTGTCCCTGCCGTCAGGGTCTGCCTGGAATAGTTTTTGCTCCTCCCATCTCTTGATCCATTTGTCCTCGATTGAGCTCCAGTCCATGCGGTCGCTCACGATTACTTTGCAGCCTCTTCAGCCAACAGCAGCGCTTCCTTTATCCTCTCCTTTGACTTGCCGCCGCCCTGCCCAAAGCGGTCGTCCCCGCCGCCAGAGCCGCCGAGCTTCGCAGCGACCTGCTTTGCAATGGCGCCGGCTTTGACCTTTTTGCGCGCCGCTTCGCCAGCAAATACAATAACCCGCATGCCCTGCCCCTTTGATATGAGCGCGACGTATACCAGGTGCTTGTCAAGCTCAATCGCCTTTTCGCCGACGGCGATATGGTAGTCGTCGTCCAGCTCTTCGTCATAGGTGCTGTACAAGTGGACGCCCGAGCCGAGCTTTTTTGCCTGTTTTGAAATGCTCTCTGCAATCGGGCCTGCAACGACCCTGAGGATTGTCCGCGCTTTCTTTTTTGCCGCTTCGGCCTCTTCCATCGACTTGTTGAACGACTCGACCACCTTTTCCCTGCTCGAGCCAAGCGCCTGTGCTATTGACGCAAGCTGGCCGTCCAGCTGCTGCATATGTTTAACTGCCGCTTCGCCGGCGACAAATTCCAACCTGACGACTCCGTCCTGAATTCTTTCTGACTTGACTATCTTTACTAACCCGATTTCGCCGGTGCTCTTTACGTGCGTCCCTCCGCAAGCCTCGATGTCCCACCCCTTGATGTTGACTATTCTGACGTTGCTTGTCGGGACAACGCCGCCCTGGTAGATACGAAAGCTGAATTCCTGCTCGGCGTCACCGCGGTCGTAGGTCTTGATTACTACAGGGTGGTTCTCCCTGATGACGCGGTTTGCGACATGCTCGATCTTTTGCACTTCGTCCTTGGAAAGCGCTGAATGGTGCGTGATGTCAAGCCTGCCGTAGCCTTCTTCCTTGAAAGCTGAGTTCTGCCAGACCCACGAGCCGAGTGTGTTTCTTGACGCAGAATTGATGATATGGGTCGCGGTGTGGTGCTTTGTGATAAGGTCGCGCCGGCGCGCGTTCACTGTCGCGTGGACGTTCTGTCCCTCTGCAAGCTTGCCCTCTATCTTGTGCACGACAACGTCTGCCTGCTTTGTCACTTCGACTACCTTGACGCCCTCGATCTCGCCGGTGTCCGGCTCCTGGCCGCCACCCCTCGGATAGAACGTAGTCTGGTCCAGGACGACATATTTGTTCTCTACAACCTTGAGCACCTTGGCGTGGAACTCCCTCATCGTCTCGTCATCGTAGTAGAGTAGCTTTGTAGGCGGCATCCCTTCAAGCCCCCGGATTGGCTTAACCGCCTGCCCTGCAGCCAAGCTGGTGTGCAATTCCGCGAGCTTTGTATAAAAGGTCGACGGGACGCCCTGTATGGCCCCTTGCTCGACAAGGAAGTCCGGAGTTATGCCGTCTGACTCGTAAAGCCTGATAAGGTCGTCGACTGATAGCTCGCCCTTTTTGCTCGTCTTGAGCGACGTGGCGACAGAGTTCATGCGCTCGCGCGAGCTGGCGTACCTACCTGATTCTAGTTGCAGGATTGTTCTGACGTCCTGCCGGTGCTCTTCAAGCTCGGGGTACATTTGCTTCAGGTAATCGACGTGCATGTCTGCAATGTCCTCCACCCTGACGTCATTCCAGCCGAACCTCTCAAGTATCGAAAGCGCCCTTCGAAGGATCACGCGGAGGTTGTAGCCGCCCCCCACGTTTGACGGGAGCGCGCCGTCTGAAATTGCAAACAGCAGAGTCCTGACGTGGTCGGCTACTGTATAGATCGCCTCGTGTGGCGCGACCAGCTTTGCAAGTTTATCTCCCTCAATTTTCATTTCCTTTGCAACGAGCGACCGGAGCTCAGGAACCCCGGTAGTGCGATCCAGCTTTGAAGACACTGCTCCAAAGTATTTTGACAGCACTTCGCTGTTGGCTTCGGTGCCCGTGATTTCTCTTAACCTGTCTACCACCGGACCAAAGCAGCAGTCATAGCTTGTGGGCGTCCCCATCGTTATCCATGAAAAGCGCTCGAGGCCTGCGCCCATGTCTATTATCTTGTTTGGCATGACGCGGTACTCGTTCTCGTTGCCCTCAAATTCAGTGAAAACTGCGTTGCCAAGCTCGAGGCCGCGCACGAAATATTCAAGCGAATATCCAAACGCGCCTGCACCCATCCACACGTCTTCAACAAATGTTATTTCCTCCGGGTTTATTCCAAGCCCCTTTGTCAGCATGCCATAGTCAAGGTCAATGCATTTGTCTTTCCAGTAGCCGCCGGGCGCGTCTGCGTTGCAGGTCTGACCAATCATGCAAAAGCCGGTGTAGTGCCTACCGGAGATCCCCACGTTTTCAATGTCGTTGAACCGGAGGCACATTTGCGGAACTACAAGCGGGTTTGACGGCAGCTCAAATACGATCTGGCTGCCGACGACTCGCTGGAAGTCAACAATCGACGCTATCGTAAAGTAAAGGTCTTCGCGCCAGCGGCAGACGACCGGGTACCGCCTCACGATCGTGTGATCATTGGCGCGGAAGAACTTGTCCACCTCTTTCCACGCGCTGACGTAATCAAGATGCTTGTTTGTCGGCGGCTTGCCTATGAAACTGTAATTCTCATGATCCGGGCAGAACTTCCTCCCGCCGTCGAGTGTCCAGAAGAATTTTTCGCACTTGCCGCATTTTCTGCGCGCAAAGCCCATCTTGTCAAAGAGCGATACCTTGTAGTACCTGTCCGGGTTGGATGAAAAGAGCGTGGCCAGTTCCTTCTTGCCCAATGGCTATTCTTGTTGACAGTATCAAAATACGGTATTAATGCTTTCGTCGCCAAGAAAAGAAAGGAAAGTCAGGCTTTGAGCGAGTTTTCGATGAACTTCATGTACGTCTCTTTCGGGGCTGCGCCTATAGTCCTTGCTACCTCTTTGCCTCCCTTGAATAGGATAAGTGACGGGATCGACTGGACTCCATATTTCATCGCGATTTGTTGGTTCTCGTCGACGTTCAGCTTGACCACCTTGATCTTGCCGGCCATGATATTGCCTATTTGCTCGACTGCCGGCCCCACCATCCTGCAGGGTCCGCACCACTCTGCCCAGAAATCCACGAACACGGGCAGGTTTGACCTGAGCACTTCGGCGTCCCACGTCCTTGTTGTGACATGGGTAATATTGTCTGTCTTGCTTTCCATGGATAGGCTTTAACGAAATGGTATTTTAATCCTATTGACTAGCCGAACCGGCCGCCGGTGCCGACCGTGACATACTCGGCTATCAGCTTGATTACAAACGCAAGGCCGCCTACTGTGAGCATGCCCAGCACGACCAGGCGCAGGTGCTGAAAATAGTCTTCCCTGCTGGTCTTTTTTGCCAGCCTGAGGGTCTGGATCATCTCTGTGATCTTGCGGTGGACAACCGACAATTCAAAGTTCGAATACTGCCTGCGTTATATAAAACATCTGTCGCTTTAGCTTGAAAGGGACGGCTGGACCGTGTAGAGCGGTTCCTTCTCGGTCCTCTGCATCTCGACGAACGTCTCGGTGTTCTGTATGCCTTCTATCTTGCCGATCCGCTCGATGACGATGTTGTGCAACTCTTCCAAGGTGTGGGCGCTCACGCTCACTATCATGTCGAACCTGCCGGTGACTTCAGAAAGCGACCGGACTTCCGGTATCTTCATCAATTCAGAATGGATGGGCTCTTTGAGCTTGGGGTCGCGGTTGATGCCGACTGTTGCCTTGACGTTTATGCCGAGCATGTTTTCGTTGACAACCACGGTGAATCTTTTAACCAGGCTGCGCTTTGTCAGGCGCTTTATCCTGCTGTAAAGAACAGAAGCATTAACGTTGAGCTTTTTGCTCAGCTTTGGCACCGAAATACTTGCGTCCTTGGTCAGCTCGGACAGTATCCTCATGTCAAGCTCGTCGAACTTGTGCATAGCCGTCTATCCTTACAAGCCTGTGTTAATAAATGTAATTCTAACTAATTCCATGTCTAAAAAGCAATTCCTTAGCTTGTGGCGCGGTGAATCCTGAAAATCTTATGTCGTTTCGAATGATAACGCGTGTGAAGATCCTCCCGAGATAACATTATTTTACGCTACCGCTTCCGACGGATGAGCCAGAAACTAGCAAGCTGCTCTTTTGAACTAGAGAGCAACGTGTGCGGATCCGACAAATCTGGCAGAACCTGCAATTGCGACTTTCAAGGGAAGCTACCCGATCTTGCTGATATTGTAGAGAATATTAACGGTGATATTACCTTAGGCACTCGCATTTTTTCCAAGTGCTGACAATAGCATCATTCGGATAGGCGCCCACATTTTCTTGTCCCTAACCTTTTCTGGGTTTGTCAGGAGCTGAATAGCCAGTCCATGATACATGGCCAAGAGGATTCGAATTACCCCTTCAGATTCGACAGGATTGATCTTGATTACGCCGATAGAAGAGGCGACTTGAAGTAACTTACCCAATCTGTCAATTGCCTCGTTGAATCCATCGTTGAAGACTTTTCTTATCTTTGCACTTCTCCTTCCGCTGACCCACATTTCAAAAAGAAGAGCGGTAAAGTCGGGATGTTCTTCCACATTCTTTTTCAAAACGTCGATCATGTTGTCAACCAGTTCTTCCGCTGACCTTGCATTCGAAAGCTTGCCCACCGATGAATCCCACATTGGCCCAAAGCCATATTCCAAGGCTTTTGCAACCAGATCTTCTTTATCTTTAAAATAATAATGCAAAAGGCCCCTGCTGAGCTTGGCAGCGTCCGCAATGTCGTTGATCGTGGCCTTTTCATAACCATTCTTTGAGAGAACCGTCAAGGCTGCTTGCAAGATTCTCGTACCCTTGTCTTTCTTTTGTTCAGGCAACATCAGTCGGTACCGATTGCCAATTAATAAATGTATGTTGGACAGCCAACCAAATACTTCAATAACGACGTTTTTATTTTCTAACATTTTTAGCATTATGGATGTAAAAAGATAACATTATTATACTAACTTGTATGGGGATGCCGTGTCAGAAGACGACAACTCAAAAGAAGTTCAACGCTGGCCAGGGATGCGATTTTGAAACCTCTTTCATTAATTATTATTGTTAAATATCTGGAGGTCTCCACTATGCACGTATGCTAAAGAACAGATTCACGCAGATACTGGTCGCTTTAGATGGGTCTGCAAATTCTAGGAGAGGTATGAATGAAGCCATCTCCCTTGCTAGACAGTCCGAAGGAACGATAACGGGAGTATACGTTATGCCCGGGTTGCCTCCCGAGACTGCTGAGGGCTATAGGAAATACCTCTCTGAGAGAGCTAGGAAATTTATGTCAGATGCAAAGACAAATGCGGGAAGGCATGGAATAGAGTTTGAAGAGAAAGTCATTACATCAAATGACACGGTAAACGCGATTGCAAATTTAGCAAAGACTAACAAGTTCGGCATAATAGTTATCGGTGCAAGGGGTCAAAGCTCACCTAGGTCGGAATACCTAGGTAGCGTGTCAAATGGTGTACTGCATAGTTGCCGAATACCTATTCTGGTAGTAAAGTAAGTCTAGGCTCTAGAGATACGACCAACCCCAAGTGCGTAGCAAAACAGATAGCCATAAACGTGAACGAATATTCGGATGTTGGTGAGAATGTCAATGCTCATAAGAAACCCTAAATCACCTGTAGACCATACCTGACGAGCAGATTTTGTAAAATCTACAACTTTTAGTTCGCCGAATACAAAAAGATAACATTATATAATTTGCAGGTCGGCATTCTGGTTGATGTTCAGCAGGGGAAGAATCAAGCCCGGCGAGTACGTTTTTGTCGTTCAAAGGGACGGCAATTTCAGCAAGATAATCATTGGCCGCATCCAGTCGCTCAGCGGCGGCAGGATACATGTCGTCGGCACGTACATCCGGCCGCAGGGTCTGATAGAGCGGATCCAGGCCGGCAGGGCAAGCGGCAGGCCGGTGGAGGCGCTCAGCAACCCAGACCCGAACAACTGCATCTTTATGCTGATTGACAGGGTCGAGGCCGGCAGGTTCAACGAAGAGGTTGACCAGGCGACATCCCGGGTGATATGGATAAATGAGAGCAGGTATCTGGTGCTCGACGGCTGGTTGAAGGAGAACTTTCCCGACATTTTTGCGGCCGCGCTGTCGGCCGAGACCGAGGAGGCAAGGGCACAGGCGCGCCAGACGCTCATTGAAAAAATGAACTCACTTTACGAGCGCGACCTGAAGGACCACGTCTATGCAGTGGCAAGAAGCGCCAAGATACTGTGATCGCAAGACATAAGTTTGAGCCTCATGCAGGTGTATGCGTGTCATTTTTCGGTCCTCCAAGCGGCGGCCCCACCTATGATAAGAAAAAGTACGAGCACCTGACGCTTGCCATCAGGCAGACAGTTCTGGAACGCGCACGCAACCGCTGCCAGAAATGCGGAGTGAAATTCACCCCAAGGGTCCAGCCGCAGTTTGAGCACATCAACGGCTCGCTAAAGGACAACAGGCCGACCAACTTGCGCGCGCTCTGTCCCGAATGCTTCAAAGTCGTAGAGGAGAAAGAGAAGGGAAGAAAGGGGATGTTTGGCAACATTCGGAGTGCCTTTAGGCGTATACCTGTCGACTTGGGCAAATAGAGATTATCAATCAGAGGCGGAAAGCCTGACGCAGAATAGTCTAAATATCATTGCTTGGAATTTAGAGTAAAATGGGCGTCATTATCATGCAGCTTGTCTGCGATACGTGCAGCAAGGTGCTTTTGGAAAGGCCCGGCGTCAGCGAGGACCAGTTCCCTATAACAAACGAAGAAGCCAAGCAGCTTGACAAGGACCACAGAGGCCACGAGTGCCACATCGAGGCAGTAGAAAAGGATCAGTAATCATAGTTTCAGGCCGAACGAGTCCGCAATTTCTGCAAATTGAAGGTACCTTTGGAGGTAGTCCCTGCCGCGGGAAGTAATGACGTAGATGCGCTGCCCTTCCTGCACCTGCTCGTCTATGAGGCCAGCGTCCATCAGCTTTAGCGCCACGTTTGCAAGCCTGCTGTACGATAGATTGGCCTTCCTCAGAAGCGCCGTCAAGTTGACGCCGGTCATCCCTGACTCGTCTGCTATCCGCAGCACGTCTCCCACTATCTTGACGCTATTGCGGTAAACTTCGCCCATCTCAACGTCTACCAGGCAGACAGTTTGTAATAAGTATTACGTAGGTAGTAATATAGACAGAAAATATAGAGGGAGGTTGGAGTCTATCCAATCGCGTAAACTACCCTTTGGTTGTTGTTATTGTCTGTTCGTCAGGTATTAGAGGCGTTATTAAGCTCTCTGCTGCGCCTGCCATCGCAATGACTGGAAGCTCGGCTAATGGAAGCATCAAGTATCTTGCGTTCATGAAGCACGAGCGCCATGCGCGCTTTTAGGCGGTGTCCTATTATCAAATAGTTGATTTGTATCCATCTTCACTTTTATTATAGTGCATCCAAGCTTCTGCCATTGAGCAAGCCAGCGTCCTGGTTTAAGGATTTTGCAGGGGTAGGCTACCGCTATCACGACGTCTACATGAACGTCTTTCCACTCTTTGACAACAAGATGTCTGCTTTCAAGCTGTGGAAAAAGACGATCGAGTGGTGGCCTGACGACAAAATAAAGCTCCGCTTTGTGGAGCAGGAGGACAGCTACTGGTTCATACTCTACGGAGGCTCCGACTACAGCAGGGACAACACAGGCTTTGTGAAAAAGGTGTTGGTATCTGAGAATTACGAGCGGTTCAAGGCCGGCTATGAAAAGAAGGCGATTTTACGCTTTGGCATTTACAGGGAAAACCCAAAGAAAAAGGAAGGTGCCAAGTACGACCTTGAAGTTTTAAAGAAATCAAAATCTGTCTACGACATTGCATTTGTAAAGTACGACGAACTTGCTCAGAACAGCGTAGAGTGGCAATGCATACAGGAAAACCAATGAAAAAATTCAGCTGCGTGCAGGGATGCTCTGACTGCTGCATCTACAGGGAATACTATCCTTCAGTCGAATACGGCAAGGTAGGAGTGCTTCTCCTGCCTGAGGAAAAGGCGGCAATTGAGAGGCTGGCAAAAAAAATGAAAATCAAGGTGAAAATAGTCCCGAGGCTCGCGGTCGGAAAAGAATTTCCCGATAAGGTGATTGCGTACCAAATGATGGGCAAGAACAAGGACGGAGACCTCTGCCCGTTCCTGGACGTCGAGGGCAGCAAGAGATCGCCCCACGGCGGCTTTAACTGCAGGATCTACTCAATGAGGCCGCTTGCGTGCAAGGCCTATCCTGTCATTGACGCGGGCAGGGCGGCGACGCTTGACGGCCACTGCCAGTTTTGCAAAAAGTTCTCCACCACAAAGACAGGCACCGACGGCCTGCAGCAAGAGATCGAAGCGCTGGCCAGGATAAAGGCGAGCGTCACCGCCGGCAATGACAGGGTATGGCGCTACGCAACTGCAGCCGGCAAGCCGGGCGACGTGATGCTGCCAGAGGGCTGGATCGCCGAATCTTAGTAACCGTGCTTGCGGTATAATGTCTGGCCGCCTTTTTTCACAAGCACAATCCTGTTCTGCGGTATGACTTGAAAATTTTCCGACAGCTCGACAAATTCCAGCAGCGGGACTTCGACAATGCTTTCAAAGTCTCGGTAGCTGACAGAGTACAGGGCGGCATCGTCGGCGTATAGCGCCCTGCTGAAAATTTCGTTGAGCAGGCCCTTGCGCGCCACGACATTATGCTGTGCACTAGTGATATATCATGTTGAGCCGCCGACGGCATGGCAACAAGATCCTCCGGCAGCAAAAGCACTAGGAGAAAGGGCAGTAGTGCAGGGTCTGTCACCAAGGACGAGAAAGGCGCTGGACAGCCTTCCGTCTCATGCTCAGCACATCTACACGGAGGCGCACAAGAACGCGCTCGAGCAATATATGAGCCCTTCAAAGAGGCGCGGAGGCAAGCGCCAGAGCATGGAGCAGAATGCGCACAAGGTCGACTCGGCTGCCGGGAAAAAGCTGGATCCAGGAAAGAAGGAGACAAGTGGGAAAAAGCCTAGGCTGGCCGGTAGTTCACTAGCCCGCCGGCTGCGACAATATTTGCTATCAGTTCAGGGAACGGCTTTATCGGGTATTGCTCGTTCTTTGTGACGTTGGTTATTTTATTGTGCGCAAGATCGATCTCTAGTTCATCCTTGTCAGATATTTTCTTGACCGTAGACCCGTCGATCTCTATCGGGAGCAAATAGCCGCCGTCGACTGCGTTCCTGTAGAATATCCTTGCAAACGACGGCGCAATTATCGCCTTGATGCCCGTCTGCGAAAGCGCTATCGGCGCGTGCTCTCTGCTCGAGCCGCAGCCAAAGTTGCTGCCGGCCACGAGAAAGTCGCCCTGCGACACCTTCTCCGGGAATTTTGGGTCAATGCCCTCCATCGCGTGCTTTGCCAGCTCTTTGTGATCATGAATCTTCAGGTACGGGCCGGGAATGATGACATCGGTGTCAATGTTATCACGGTCGTACTTGTGGACCTTGCCCTTTAGCGTCTTGTTCAATTTCCTACGTCCCTCGGGTCTGTTATCTTGCCCGTGACTGCCGATGCCGCAACTACCATTGGCGACGCAAGGTACGTCTGCGACTCGACATGCCCCATCCTGCCGGGGAAGTTCCTGTTTGTGGTGCTGATGCATATTTCTCCCTTGCCAAGAACTCCCATGTGGGCGCCGCAGCACGCGCCGCAGGTGGGCGGCCCGACGACCGCGCCGGCTTCCATAAAGATGTTGATCAATCCTTCTTTCAACGCCTTCATGTAGATTGACTGCGCTGCTGGAACCACCTCGGTCCTGATCTTGACCTTCTTCCCCTTCAGTATCCTGGCTGCCTCTCTTAGGTCTTCCAGCTTTGCGCCGGTGCACGAGCCAATGTACGCCTTGTCAAGCTCTGTTCCCTGCATTTCCCTCGCGGCACTGACGTTGCCGGGCGAATACGGCTTTGCCACCGTCGGCTCGAGCTTTTCTATTTCGTAAGTGAAAACTTCAGAGTAGTGTGCGTCAGAATCGCCGCTCACCGGCGAGTATCTTGCGTCGGTCCTTTCGCGCAAATAAGCATAAGTGGTTTCATCCGGCTCGATTATGCCATTCTTCGCCCCCGCTTCAGTCGTCATGTTGGTAAGGGTAAGGCGCTCCTCCATCGTCAGCTTTTTGACGACGCCGCCTGCAAACTGCATCGCCTTGTAATTTGCGCCGTCGGTCCCGATGTCGCCTATTATCTGCAGAATAATGTCCTTTGCCATGATGTGGGCTGGCTTGTTGCCTTCTATCTTGAAGAGCATCGTCTCCGGCACCCTGAACCAGATCTGGCCGTTCATGAGCACGTACGCGATGTCGGTGTGCCCGAAGCCCGCGGCAAACGCGCCCATCGCGCCGGTGGTGTTTGTGTGCGAGTCGCCCCCGACGTAAACTTCGCCGGGCAGTACCATCGCCTCCTCGTGAGAAAGCGTGTGGCAGATGCCATACTGGCCGAGCCCGTACTTGAAGTGCTTGGTGATCCCGTATCTCTTTGTGAAATTGGAAAGCATGATGATGTTCTCCGCAGAGACCCTGTCGGCCGCAGGCACAAAGTGGTCCTCTGTGACCCACACCCTGTCCGGGTTCCAGATGCGCTCGAGCTTAATTCCCTTCTTCTCCCATTCGCTGAATACCTTGATAACTCCGGGGCCCGAAACGTCGTGCATCATGACCTTGTCCACCTTGGCGAAAACCACGTCGCCGGGAGACAGCCTCTGCTTACCGGCCGCACGGGCGAGTATCTTTTCAGTAATCGTTATTCCTGCCAAAACAGTTCACGTAGCATGAGAATCTCATCGTTTGACGGATTAAAACCTTTGCAGAAAGCACAAAAGAGAGGGCGATTTACGTCATTTTGCTTGGTCGAGGTTCTGGCGATACACGTAGGAATCAGGAAGGGCAGGTTTGACCTGTTCAGGAGCCTGCAGGGATTTGATTATAAGGACAACGACATCGTGGTTATCTCGAGCAAGTTCGTGTCGGTGAGCGAAGGCGCGGTCGTCAGCCTCAGCAAAGTGCAGGCCAGCAAAAAAGCGCGCGCGCTCGCTGCAAAATGCCACATGGACGCCAAAATGGCCGAGCTCGTGCTGAGGGAGTCGGATTATATCGTCAAGGGCGTACCGGGATTTTTGCTTGCAATCCGGGACGGCATGATAGCGCCAAACGCCGGCATCGACAAGTCAAACGTCCCAAGGGGCTATGCCATTTTATATCCCCGCGACCCTTTCGGCACTGCAGAGAAGCTGAGGCAGAAATTTCTGGCAGAGTTGGGGATCAGGGTCGGCATCGTTCTGTCAGACAGCCGCCTCATGCCAACCCGCATAGGCACCACGGGAGTTGCGATAGCGTGCGCGGGGTTTGAGCCGGTCGATGACCTGCGCGGCAGGCGCGACCTCTTTGGTAACGTCCTCAAATTCACGTTCAAGGCAGTCGCCGACGGCTTCGCAACCATGGGCGTTGCAGTGATGGGAGAGAGTGACGAGTCCACGCCGGCCGCCGTGGTGAGGGAAGCCAAGGTCACATGGTCCGACAAAAAGCTCTCGTGGAAGGACATGGCAGTCTCGCCCACCCAGGACATTTACCTCAGCGGGATCCGCAAAGCCTGAATTGAGTGTCATTTAGCAATCTTGCATAGAGTTTTAATATGCCTGATAGGGAACAAGATATACACTGTAAATGTCTGAATTCCTTACCAGCTATCCAAAGACGATAAGCATTGTCAAGGGGCTGCAGAAGTTTATCCGCAAGGAAGAGATCGAGCTTGATCACCTTTCCCTTATGGTCAAGATAAAGAAGGACGAGATCGTCAACGCGCTGACGTTGGAGGGCTTCAAGCGGGTCAAGCTGGAGAACAGAAAGCCAACCCAGATTGGGCACGGGTTTTCAAAAAAACTGGCAAAGCCGTGGGAGATGCACGTGCGCCTGCTTGAATTGCAGCAGGGCTTGATAGCAATCCACGCGGAGGTCGAAATTTCGCGGAGATACATACAGCATATCCGCTCAGTAAGGTCTCCTGTTATCTATGAAATCGCATCGATCCTGAAAGCGCACAGGATCGAGTACCAGATCTGGCACGCCAAGCTAAAGCAGTACATCAGTAACGTGGTTGACAACCACCAGATAACACTGAACGCGCCGAGGCTCCCGCCGATACCGTGGAAGCATATGGCCGGTTCTGTCGCGACCCTGTCGCTTGTCTACCTGGCAAAGTTCGTCGGCGCCTTCTAGTAAAGACTTTATGTCTTCTTCATTAATCCCACGCAGGTGCCAGAGACAGCCGCGTTCCACCACTACGGCATATCGCCCTGGGAGATTGAAGTGATCTATGACACGCTCAGGCGCTCCTTTGAAGTAGCAGAGAAGCAGATGCAGCCTGACGACCCGCAGTACGTCAGCATGATCGAGATCTGGTTCCCCGCGCGGTTTGGCGAGTCCTTTTTTCAGGATTTCACGATGGACAGCTGGTTCAAGATAAAGGGCGTGATAAAAGACGTCAAGCGGAGGCGCGGCAGGAAGGGATTGAAGGTGTTCATCAGGTTCGCCAGCTCTGGCGGCGAAAGCGTGGACCTTATCTTCCCGCTTTTGAGCAGGGGCGACAGGCAGTTTGAGATGGGCATCGAAAAGATAGAGTATCTGGTAGACATTATACCGGTGCAGCTCAAGACGATCCCGCCCAAGGCTGAAGAGATCTGGTACTCGTACGACGAGGCCAGCTTTCGGTGGAGCCCGGCCATTGCAAAAAGCGACAACGTCAACTACCTGTTCAAGAACAGCGAATGGAAGACGAAATGATCATTTCAGCTGGCTGATGACTGGCGAGTCGTGGATCAACTTGCTCAGCTCCTTGTATTTCTTGTCAATGAACTCGAGCGACTCGGCCAGCTTTTTGGACTTGCCGTACTTGAACCTTATCAGCTCGCGGTGGCGCCAGTAGTGCTTGCCCTCCGACACCGATAGTGTAGTGAAATAGTCGGGCCCCTTGAGCCCATCCGGCAATTTAACATTGTATGGGAGCAGGTATTCGATGCTGAACCACTCGTCGCCGTCAGGGTAATCGTTGCCGGTTAAAACGTCAAAGTAAAGGTGCAGAACGTCTTCGATAGTCAGGCCGTCCTCGGAAATTGCGGGGTGCTTGACGTTTGACTTGTGGTAGTCCATCATTAGCAGCTGCGGCTCAAAGTAAACCCTGATGATGGCCCGCCGAAAGACTTCGTTTGCCTCCTTAAGGTTCAAAGATGCTGTAACAATGTGTGAAGATTATATAATCTTTTTAAGGACAAGTGTGCAAAATTTGCAAGATCAGCTTATGCAGCTGTCGAACAAGGGAGCTTGTTATGATTAATATAATGTGAGTTGCAACTGCTTTCCTGCGGGCGGGGGTCGCCTAGCCTGGTAGGGCGTGGGATTGCTAATCCCATGTCCGAAAGGACACGTGGGTTCGAATCCCACTCCCCGCGCTTTTGCTCAAGAAGGTTTGCGCATTAGCCTTCCTTGCATTCAATTGCTATAGAATATATCGCCATAAATTTTTAATTAGGAAATCATGCCCAGAACATTGTGGACCATCCAGAAAGCAGGCATCACGAATATGCGTGCAATGAGTGTGGGAAAGAATTTCTATCCCTAGACGAGTACCTTGACCACTGCGACCGCTATCACTCTAAATTGATTGGCACTGCGATGACCTAGGCGCTTCTTGTATTGCCAGTATGCCCGGCGCATTATTATTGGATTTAATTTTGTAAAAGGGGGAGCGCCTGTAGAGCGCACTTGGGGAGCAGTGCCAAAAATATTGGCCTGCCCTACAGGCTATGACAACGAGCAATTGCCCGCCTTATAACCCGGCAAGCACCTTTAGGGGAGGGAGGGTCGCCTGAACCACCCCCTGAAAGAATACAGGATGAGAAAAGTCATCCCTACAGACAGGGCAATGACCGAGGTAACCCTAAACGCGTTATCCGCAACAATCACAGTACAATCATGCCAGAGGTAGGTTTTTAATGGATTGGCAACAACTTTGCAGCGCCCAATGCAAGCAAACCAGCAGCTTGACGCCTTCGACAAAAAGCTGTTAAACGAGATCCAGTGGGTCTTTCCCCTCGTCGACAGGCCGTACGCTGAGGTTGCAGAGAAGCACGGGGTTTCAGAGCAGGACGTCATGCGCAGGGTAACGGCCCTGAAGAAATTGGGTCTAATCAGGCAGATCAATGCCATTTTTGACACGCGCAGGCTTGGCTACAAGAGCGCGCTTGTCGCGTTTGCAGTAAAGCCGGATAAACTCAATATTGTCGCTGACAGGATAAACGAGCACCCCGGCGTCAGCCACAATTACGAGCGCAACCACGAGTTCAACATGTGGTTTACGCTTGCGGTCCCGCCCGGCTCTGACATGAAGCAGGATTTGGACAGGATGGCCGCGCTCGACGGCGTGATAAAGTTTCGCGTGCTCCCTACGCTAAAGCTCTACAAGATCGGGGTCAGGCTCGACATGGTCAACGAAGACGCAGACAAGCCAAAACCGACTGACGAGGTAAAGGAGCTGAACCCGGAAAAAGTGCAGTTAAGCGAGCGCGACAAGGAATTCATCCGCGAGCTCCAGAAAGACCTTGCAGTAATTCCGGAGCCATTCAAAGAGCTCGCTGACAATTTAGGAATAACAACGAGTGAATTGTTTGCAAAGGCCAAGGAATACGAGGGCATTGGAATCATGAGGCGCTTTGCGGCAATACTTCGCCACCGCGACGCCGGCTTTGTCGCGAATGGGATGGTGGTGTGGCACGTGCCGGAAGACAAAATTGACGAGGTGGGCTTCAAACTGGCGGCATTCCCGCAGGTGAGCCACTGCTACAGGAGGCCGGACTACCCCGACTGGCGGTTCAACCTGTTCAGCATGGTCCACGCCCGATCGCTGGACGCGGCAGAAAAGATGGCAGTCGAAATGTCAGATACGATAGGCATCCAGGACTATCAGATACTGTTCAGTTCCAGAGAGTTCAAGAAAGAGCGCGTGAAATATTTCGTCTAGCGCGCCCATTCGGCGTTTTCAAGCTGCTTCAGGACCTCAACTAGGTTGCCGCTCTTGCGCATGCATTCGTGCTTCAAGCGCTCGAATTCTTGTTTCAGCTCCCTTTCTTCCTTGTCGGAGAGCGACCGCCTTTGCTTGACGTCGGTAAAGAACCTGTCCTCCTTTGAGGTGTGGTCCAGGATAAAGACAGAGTATGTCTTGAGGTAGCGGGCAAGTGCCTCTCTTACGTCCTTGCCCTGCAGGTATTCTTCAAGGTGGACCCTGACCCTTTTTGCGATCCTCCTCCCAAATTCGTGCTCGACTACGAACTTGCGGATTGCTTCTGAATAATGGTCCTTGCTTTCCGTTTCAGGGAAGTAGCTGCTCTCCTCCTTGCCGTGGTGGAACTGGTCGACGAACTGCTCGATAATTTCCATAATTTTGATCAGATCGCCGAAAGGCACGTCCCTGCCTTCATGCAACAGGGTATAACACCGTTCGATGACTGCCTGCAGCCGCCTGATGAAGATATGGTCTTGCAGCAGGTCTTCGGTGGCGCTCATTTGGCAACAGGCTGGACGTAAAAGTTCTTTTCGTACATCTCTTCAAGGCTGGCAGCCTCGAGCATGCTGAGGTACTTGCCGTCAGAGAGCGCCGCAAACATCTCTATCTCTTCTATGCTGATCATCGTGGGCAGGACGACTGAAATCTGCTTTTGCGACAGTATGAATTTTATCGCAAGCTCGGTGATGTTCCACCCCTTGCTCTTTGCAATAGGCATCATGTTCTCTATCTTTTGCATAGCCTCC
>DATEUD010000153.1:0-9054 GCA_035283265.1 Nitrososphaera sp. | reverse complement strand
AACTACGACGCGGTACGCTTCTGGGAAAACCTACCTATCAAGGGCAAAAAGGACGGCAACTTTCCGCTGCTTGAATTTGGTATCTACCCGGACGGCATACTGTACAACCACAAGGAAAACCAGGCCTACTACTTTTTCCTGGGCAAGTCTCGTCTGCAGGAAGTGGAGCAAAAGATGGGAAAGTCCATGAGCAAATCACACCACTTTTCATATTCGGTCCCGCGCAGGAACATGACAAAGCAGCGTTTTGTGAAAATGGTGAAAAAGGCAAAGCACTACGTCTACGAGGGCGACATCTTTCAGGTCGTGCTCGCCAAGAGCATGAAGTTCACGGTCAAGGGAAGCCTGATTGACCTTTACGCAAGCCTTCGGGACGTGAACCCTTCGCCATACATGTATCTGCTCAAAATGTCTGATCGGTGCATAATTGGCTCGAGCCCGGAGATGCTGATCCGCGTCACAAAGGACTATGTTGAAACGTTCCCCATAGCCGGCACTAGGCCGATAGTAGAGGACGAAAAAAGGAACGAAGAGCTGCGACAGGATCTGCTCAAGGACGAAAAAGAGCTTGCCGAGCACACGATGTTAGTCGACTTGGCAAGAAACGACATTGGCAGGGTGTGCGAGTTTGGCACTGTTAGGGTCAACGAGCTCATGACCGTCAAGCGGTTCAGCCACGTTCAGCACATCGTTTCGCACGTGGTGGGCAGGCTGCAGAAAAGTTATGATTCGTACGACGCCCTACGCGCCGTGTTTCCAGCCGGCACGGTGTCCGGTGCCCCGAAGGTCCGCGCGATGGAGGTAATCGACGAGCTCGAGCCCACGCTCCGGGGGCCGTATGCGGGCACCCTCGGCTACTTTTCCTTCAACGGCTCCTGCGACTTTGCGATCACCATAAGGTCGCTCTTTGTAAACGGGAAAAATGGCTACATCGAATCCGGAGCTGGCATTGTCATGGACTCTGACCCCGAGCGGGAATGGGCAGAAACCGAGCACAAGGCAAACGCCATGCTGTCTGCTCTAAAGAAGGCATCCATGTAGTCTTCTGCTCAATCCGGCAGACAGTTATAATCCCTTTTTCACCGCCCTTGTGCTCGATCAGGCGCAAAAAAATAGCAGTTTAGGTGGCCGGCCAAAAAATGCCACCCAAAAACTATCACTACTATATTGTTATTATAAATATCGTAGTAATCGGATAAATATCATTATATTCTATGCTAATACTTATAGTTGATATGCCATGATAGCATAGTAATATCCACTGTTGCAGTAAATGAAAAAATTCAGTGGCTGGTTGGCGGCCTTGCAAACATGTTGTTTGGATTTGTATGATATTCCACTGCAAGCGCAGGATCTTTCTGCCTTCCGGTAAGTATGCCGACTACCACGTCGTCGCGCTTGATCAAACCTTCCTTACGCAATTTTTTCACACCGGCAGGGACCGCTCCAGACGCCATTTCGCAGTCAAAGCCGTTCAGGCCTACTATCGACATGCCGTCGCTCATTTCCTTGTCGCACACCTGCGCAACAACGCCCTTGGTAAAGTCCAGAGCGCGCAGGCCCTTGGCGATGTTGGCAGGTCTGCCTATCTGGATTGCCGTTGCGTGCGTCTTTGGCCTGACGCCCTTTTTGTCAAGACATGCATAATAGCGCTTCACCATTCCAAGGTCCACCCTGCCTCCATTCCACCTGAGCTGCTTGCCTTCAAATAGCCCGTTGTAAAGCTCGTAGAAGGTGTTTGCGCCTTCTGCGTTCACTATTGCCATGCGGGGAATCTTTTTGATCCAGCCCCATTCGTACAGTTCGATAAGACACTTGCCGCAGCTCGAAGTGTTGCCAAGGGCCCCGCCCGGATATACTATCCAGTCAGGCGGGTTCCAGTTGAGGTGTTCAAGAACTCTGTAAACAATCGTCTTCTGTCCTTCAAGGCGGAACGGATTTACAGAATTAACGGTGTAACCACCGGTCTCCATTGCTTTTTTGAGTGATGCCGCAAGGGCGTCGTCAAAGTTGCCGTCCACCTGTATCACCTGCGCGCCGAACTGGAAAGCCTGCCCTAGCTTGCCGGGCGCAATTTCGCCCCTTGGAATGTATACGTCGCACTCCACGCTTTCATTGGCAGCGTACATTGCAGCAGAAGCCGAAGTGTTGCCGGTGGATGCGCAGATTATCTTTTTCACACCGAGCATCTTTGCGTGCGTCACCGCAGTCGACATACCGTTGTCCTTGAACGAGCCGGAGGGGTTGTATCCTTCGGGCTGGAGCAGGAACGAGTCGTGGTCCATTTCGGCATAGTCTGCCGCCTTGCTCATCTTGTAGGGCTTTGAGAGGCGCCCTTCAGAGCCGTCAAGCGATACCAGGACGCGAGCGCACTCTTCAAAGTTTTCAGTGTCAATGCCGGCGAAATTGATAAGGTCGCGGAAGCGCCATACACCGCTTTCGTTGTAGATGTTGCCGCCGTGATTCCTCCGCTGGTAGAACGTTTCGACAAGGTCCCGGCCTGGCTTTTTGCTATATTTTATATCAAGGAGCGAGCCGCAGGAACACCTGTAAATGTCGTTGTCGATTTCAAAAGTCAAACCGCACGAAGGGTTGATGCACTTTTTGATGACATTTGCCTCCATATGGAGCGACGCTTGCGGTTGTTATTTAGATGTTTTCTAGATGATAAAATCCTACTTTTTGGCTGCCTTTTCGTACATCTTTAGCAACTGTTGTATGACGCCGTCCATGTCGTCTTCCTTGACTTCTGGAGAAACGGCGTGCTTGAGCAGATTGCTCACCGTGCTAGAAATTTCAGAGCTCACTTCGTCAAAGCTGTCCATGTCGCTGTAGCTCTGCTGATAAAGCCTGCGCAATCGCATCGCGTACATTTGCGTCTGCTCGTTGATGGTCACGTTGTAATTGCGGTTGTTGACCTTTATCTTCTCCTTTATCATTTCTGCAGTGTAACCCCGGGCTGTAGCCTTTAAAAAACTTGTCTAAAGGATAAGGTTTGTGGTGCTTGTGAGATTGTTCTATAACGCATGTAACCACGGACCCGTGTTACCGCGGTTACAGGCGGCTGCAGTACAACGCGACTTTTAGTTCTTCGGCGTCATGATGACTAGGTGCCATAATAGTAAGTATGCCGTTTGATAGCAAGTGGGTAAAGCCACAGGGTGAAAGTGTTGGTCACAGGTTGCTCGAGGGCATCAAGCCACAAGCGCCGCTGAAGCCAAGAATAGAAGAAGCACAGAAAAAGCTGCAAATGCAAATCGCAAAACTGGATTCAATATCGTCAAGGATGCAAGAAAAAGATCAAGTAATTTTCAAGCGAGTAGTGCTTGCGATGCAGAGCCACGACGCTTCGCACGCAAAAGTGCTGTCAGGAGAGCTGTCGCAGATCCGGAAAATGAACAAGATGGTGACTTCTGCAAAGTTAGCCCTAGAACAGATACAGCTAAGGTTGAACACGATAACAGAGCTTGGAGACGTGGTGGTTACGCTGAGCCCGGCAATGTCTGTGATAAAGGGGCTGCAGGGTGGACTGGCAGGAATGATGCCGGAGGCGGACCAGTCATTTGGGCAGATATCGGAATTGCTTGGAAACATCATTACAGATTCAGGTCAGATACCGAACAACGAAATTGGAACCGTCACCGGATTCAACGAAGATACGGCGCGGATAATGGAAGAAGCAGGCGCCGTAGTAGAAATGAACATGAAGAACAAGTTCCCGGACCTGCCGTCGACAACGTCAAGCACGCCAGCAAAGAATCTGGAAGCAACAGGCTACTAGCCTGCTCCTCTCTTCTTTATTTTTGACCTGCTATTTTTTGAACCTGCTTTTTTATCCTTGATATCGTCGGATAGCTGTACCCTTTCTCCCTGTACGTCTTGATCATGGCCTTCCAATTATTGAGGCGCCACTTCGCCTGGTCTTGGCTCAGGAGGTGCGTTTCTCTTTTCACCATGCTCTTGCGTCCCGGCATCAGGTACCCGCCGCTTGCAGCCGCGTGCCGGTTATATGCAAAGCGCAGGCCAAAGAGTAAGTCTGAAGGCGAAAGCGAGTTAAGGTACATTGCAAGTTCCCTGCTCTGCTCATCTGAAAGCTTTAGCGTGAACGTGAATTCCCTTTTGGTCACGCCAACAGTGCAAAAAACACGTTAATTAACGTTATTTCTAAACTCGAGTTTAGAAACATCTTCAGGTGATGCCTGTTTTTCTGCCTGCTTTTTCAAACGCGTCAATTGCAGCGTCCAGGTGCCTTTGCACATGCATTGCAGTAAGCGAAATCCTAAGGCGTGCAGAGCCTTTTTTCACTGTTGGGAATCGTATTGCCTGGGCAAAAACACCTGCCTTCAGCAGCTCTTTTGAAAATTCCACTGCCAACTTCTCCGGACCTATCATGACCGGAATTATTTGGCTTGACGAATCACCTAGAACAAACCCTAGCATTTTCATTGCATTTGTAAAATAGCTGATGTTCTTCAGGAGCCTTTTCTGGAGGCCGCCTTTCTTAGCCAGCGGGATGGCGGCTATAGCCGCGGAGCACAGGTGGCTAGGCAATGCCGAGGTATAGATGAAATGCCTTGAACTATTGATAAGCAATTCTCTCGCAGCTCCTGTGGTTGCCACGTAGCCTCCAAAGCAGCCAAGGCCCTTGCTCATGCTGCTTATGTGTATGTCGACATCTACTTTGAATTTGGCTGGAACGCCTGAAAATCCCGGCCCAGAGATAAAGTCGCCATGCGCATCGTCAACGATCGTCATGGCATCATGATCCTTTGCCATGGCGCATATCTCGGGCAGCCTTGCCGTGTCGCCGTCCATGCTAAAGATGCCTTCGGTTATTACGATCTTGCTGCCCTTTGTTTGGTGCATCAATTCATGCAGGTGGCTGGCGTCGTTGTGCCGAAATACCTTGATAGTGGTGCCGCTCAACCTGCACGCGTCTATGATGCTTGCATGGTTCAGTTCATCGCTGAATATCGTCGCGCCCTTTTCTGCAACAGCCGTGACTGCGCCCAGATTTGCGCTATAGCCTGTTGGGTAGACCAGCGCGGATTCTGTCCTGCGGTGGGCTGCCAGCATGTCTTCCAGCTCCAGCATTTTTGGGTGGTTGCCCGCGATAAGCCGGGAGCTGCACTGGGACACTACCTGCAGCGCTTCAATGGTTTTCTTGATTACCTGCCTGTTTTGTGATAATCCGAGATAGTCGTTTGAGCAGAGGTGGATGACCTCTTTGCCGTCAACTATTGCGGTAGGACCCGTGACCACCACTGTTCTCAGGTGACGGTAAAGATCATTCTTCTTAAGAGATGCAAGGCGTTCCTCGATAAAATTATACTTTGAGGCCAATCTCTTTTATCATCGCAATGTCCTTGTTGGGCGCGTTTCCTCCAGTCGTGAGGTAGCCGCCGGTGATTATGCCGTTTGCACCTGCCTTGAGAGCCAGCTTGTCCTTTTCCTTGAGGTGTACTTCGCGCCCGCCTGCTATCTTGAGAATCGTTCTAGGCATGATAAAGCGCCATACCGCGATCGTCTTGATCGCCTCGAGTGGCTCAATTAGTCCAAAGCCTGCCATGGGAGTTCCCTCCATGCCAATGAGTATGTTGATTGGGACCTCCTCGGGATCCAGCGACGAAAGAGAGAATGCCAGCTCTAGCCTCTCCTTTTTGCTCTCCCCCATTCCCATTATGCCTCCGGAACATAACTCAAGGCCCGCCTCCTTGACGATTTTTGCGGTGTTGACCCTGTCGGCAAAGTCGTGAGTCTTGCATATTTTGGCAAAGTAGCTCTCTGCGGCTTCCAGATTGTGGTTGTAGCGCTTTACCCCGAGCTCTCGCAGCATTCGCGCCCTCGCCGGCGTCATAAAGCCAAGGGAAACGTTGACCTCGATATCAACGCTGGATCTTATCTCTGTGATAGTTTCACAGATCTGCTGAAAGTCTTTTTCCGGAGGGTCTCTATAAGCGCATACAAGGCAGAAACTTGTAGCTCCTGCCTCCTTGGCCTTTCTCGCATTTTCAACCAGCACTTCTTTTGGCAATAATGGATACTTTGTAATACCAGTGTCATAGAAAGACGACTGCGCGCAAAACGAGCAGTCCTCCGGGCACCTGCCGGATTTTGCGTTTATTAGAGCTTCGACATCCACTGTATCGCCGTTAAATTTGCGGGTTATGGTGTTGGCGCAGTCAGCCAGCGCCATGACGTCATCGGTTGCAAGCAATTGCTCCGCTTCTTCAAAGATGATCGAGCCACCTGCAAGGACTTTCTGCATGCAACCTTTGATAAACGCTGGATCGGCCATCAGGTCAGTCGAGTTGTAAACTGGTAATTAAAACTTTGGTTCACAATTGTCATTCCGAGCTCGATATTTCTAAACTCGAATTTAGAAATATCTACAGGAAATCGCGCGTAAAACCATCTACTAACAACTGGCTTGAAAACGGTGTCCGGGGCCCAAGTTTTGCGCGCAAACAGGCTAAAATAATGCTAGATCATTTTTACCGACAAAAATGGCGGAAACCGCTGTTTTGTCAATACTGTAAAGCAGTTCAAAAAGGGGTCGTTTGTTGAACTGTTTGTGTGTCAGATGTTCAGTTAATGACACTACCCTTTTTGAACAATTTTCTTGACAAGCCTACAGTTAAAGTATGTCAGACAGACAGACCCATGAAATACGCGTTTGCATACCTCCGTGTGAGTACCGAAGAGCAGACGGTGCAGAACCAAAAGCTGGCTCTTGAAAGATGGGCCCGGGAAAACAATTACCAGATTCTTGACTTTTTCGAGGATTCTGCCGTCAGCGGCAAGGTTCCGGCAACGCAACGACTCGGTTTCCAAGAAATGCTCGAGCTTGTCAAAACGTCAGGAGTCGACGCGGTCTTGGTCTATGAGCTATCGCGCGTCGGCAGAACCTTTTGGGATACTCTTGATGCAATTAAGGTGATAGAACAATATACCCCGCTGGTATCTTGCTCACCGAGAGAATCATTCCTTCAAACAACTGAACCTAGTGTCAGGAAACTAATGATTGGCATCCTCACGTGGGTTGCAGAAAGGGAGCGTGATATGCTTGTCCAGAGAACAAAAGACGGCATTGAGAGGGCACGAGCCGTCGGCAAGGGCATAGGACGGCCTCAAAAACTGATAGACAAGAACCAGCTCATTACACTGCTTGCAGAGAATCGCTCAAAGGTAAAAATAGCAAAAAGTCTCGGCGTCTCGAAGGTTACATTATACAAAGAATTGAGACAACTAAGATAGCCTCTCAACTTTTCTCAATATTTCGAACTGCGCGTCGAGCAGCTTCTCCAGGTCTCTTTTCTCAATTGCAAGTGGAGGGATCACCATCATGATGTTGCCGAGGGGCCGCAGGTGCACGCCCATCTTCAAGGACTCTTGCACTATGAAGTAGTTTATCCTCTCTCTATTTTTCAAAGTAACAATCGGCTTGTTATTTCTTGCCAACTCTATCCCTGCCAGCAGGCCCTTGTGCCGGATGTCTGCCACTATCGGTGATCTTACATATTCGCGCAACCTTGACGCGATGTATTTGGTCTTCGCGCTGATCTGTTGCATCAAGTTACATTTTTCGTAAAGGTCAATGTTTGCCAGCGCGGCCGCGCAACCAACTGGGTGACCGGTAAATGTGTGCCCATGACAAAGATGCTTGTTGTCAGAGTATTTCCCGAGGAACGCGTTGAAAATGCGATCGGTGGTCATCGTGACTGCAAGCGGGAAATATCCTGCAGTCAACGCCTTTCCGAAACAGACGATATCTGGCTGTGACCTCTGGGCGAGGTATTCAATGGTATTGCCAAGCCGGCCAAACCCCGTCGCAATTTCGTCCAGCACCAGCAACATGTCATAGTCCCGGCACAGCTTGGCAATCTTTCTCTGGTAGCCGGCCGGGTAAATGATCGCGCCTCCTGCGATCTGGGCGCCGCTTTCCATGACGAGTGCGGCGCATTTGTCTCCGCGCTTTTTGAGAAGTCTTTCTGTTTTCTCAAGGCACCACTCTACAAGGTCGCTTTCATTCTCAAATCTAGTTCCATATAGAAGCGGGCTTGGGGCCCTGTGCACCTTTATCAGCAAGGGCTTGTAGGCGTCAAAAAAGTTCTTGATGTATCCGACCGACATCGCGCCGATCGTGTCGCCGTGGTATCCGTGCTCTAGCGAGATGAATTCCTTTTTTGCGCTCCTTCCCTTATTGCGCCAGTACTGCAGCGCCATCTTCATCGCCACCTCAATAGCGGAAGAGCCGTTTTCAGTGTAAAATACCCTGTCCATGCCCCTTGCCAGTCCTACAAGTCTCTCAGCAAGCTGCGTCGACGGGCCGCTGGCAAGCCCGAACAATGTGGAATGCTGCAGTTTTTTCAGCTGCTCCACCATTGCCTCAACTACCTTGTTCTGGCCGTGGCCCCACACGTTGCACCACATGCTGGCAACGCCGTCAAGGTATTTCCTGCCCTCGCTGTCAACGAGGTAATACCCTTCGCCTCTAACGATTACCCTGTTGTTCCACTTGTCCCAGTCGCTCATCTGGGTATAGGGGTGCCAGACGTACTCTTTGTCGGTGTCTCTCAGGCTCATATCAGTTAAATGCAGGTTCCATCTATGGCTCTAATAATATTTCCATGCGCGGGCTATTCATTACCGGTACAAGCACAGGAGTTGGTAAGACTGCAGTAGCCGCCGGTCTTGCGTGGGCGCTGAGAAAGCGAAAAGTCAATGTGGGAGTGATGAAGCCGTTTGCCACAGCAAATAGGGCGTTTTCAAAAAAATACAGATCGCAAGATACTGCCATGCTCGCCAGGGCCGCCGGGGTAGACGACCCTGACAGCGATCTGAACCCTTACTTTTACTCGCTGGCCGCTTCGCCTCTTGTGGCTTCGCAGCTAAAGCGCGAGCCTCAGGCCAGTATCGAAAAAGCACTGCAGGTGCTGCAGGCTCTTGCAAGAAAACATGATTTCATGATCGTTGAAGGCATCGGCGGAATAATGGTTCCGCTGACAGAAAACGAGTCTGTTGCAGATTTTGCAAAAAGGGCCTGCCTGCCTG
>DATEUD010000152.1:0-7203 GCA_035283265.1 Nitrososphaera sp. | reverse complement strand
TTTGTAGCGTTCTCAACATCCAAGAATAATTAGCTGAGCATATGGTTTACCGGATTATACACACACAATTAATAGCAAATCCAATCAGGGATTCGCATGACTGGTTTCGATAAGAACTGGAGTAACCAGAGCAGGGCAGGCACCAGCGACAAGCTTAAAGAGTCGCTGAGGCCGCAGGGTCCGCTCAAGCCGAGGATCGAGACTGCCGTTAACAAGCTGCAGTTGCAGACATCAAAGTTAGACACAATGATTACAAAGCTGAATGAAAGGGATGCCTCGCTGTTCAGGAGGGTGGTTGATGCCATGCAGAGGCACGACACCGACAGCGCCAAGGTTCTCTCAAACGAGCTTGCAGAAGTACGCAAGATCTCGAAAACTCTGGGTCAAGCCAAGATGGCGCTGGAGCAGGTGTCAATGAGATTATCAACTATACACGACATGGGAGACGCGATGGTCGCGCTGGGTCCGGCTATAGCCTCGATAAAGGGTCTCAAGCCAAGCCTTGGAAGGTTTGTGCCAGGAGCAGACAGCGAGATAAACAACATGCAGAACCTCCTAGGCAGCATAATGACGGAGTCGCTCCAAAGCAATGGTATCGGATTCGAGGTCAACACAAGCGGTGGAGGCGACATTGACCAGATAATGATGGAAGCTTCGGCAGTAGCAGAGCAAAAGGTGAACGACAAGTTCCCCTCCCTCCCGGGTGGCAGTTTCAGGATCTCCGACACCGAGAGTCAACAGTGATAGTATATGGCAAGAATACCCATACTGGCAATCTTTGGGACGATAGGATTTGCAATCGGGTTCCTAACGTTCCTGGCCGCGCCCTTGCTTGCGAATTGGCTGCCAACGATAGTCATAGACCAAGCCTTAGCCTTTGCAACCGTAAGCGGTGCCGCAGGGGCAGCAATCAGCACTACAGTCGTAAGCATGTGGGCAAGAAGACCGTAAAACCCTACCCCTTCCTTTCTTATTTTGTCGCTTTTCTATATCCATGCGTAAACCCTGCGTCATACACCTTTGAATATTCATATTTTTCAGGTGAGATGACGTCGCCGACAATTATCAGCGCGGTTTTGATTATTCTTGCTTCTTTTGTCTTCTTTGCAATGTCGCCCAGCGTCCCTTTGATTATTTTTTCGTCTTTCCACGTCGCCCTGTAAACAACAACAGCTGGTGTTTTTTCAGTATAGGTGCCGCCCTTTAGTAGCTCTCTGACCACATCGCCTATAAGGTGCACGCTCAAATAGAACGCCATTGTGGCTCCGTGCTTTGCAAGCTCGGCTATCGACTCACGTTCCGGCACCGGCGTCCTTAGCTCCGCCCTCGTCACTATCAGGGTTTGCGTAATGCCTGGCAGCGTCAGCTCAAGGTTGAGGTCAGCCGCGGCACCCAGTATCGCAGTCACGCCTGGCACCACCTTACACCGGATACCATCTGCTTCGAGCATGTCTATCTGTTCGCGAATGGTACTGAAAAGCGCCGGATCTCCGTCGTGAAATCTTATCGCAAGCTTGCCCTCCTTTGCAGAATCCCGGAGGATCTGGTAGATCTTTTCCCTATCAATGACGGCAGCGTCGTACAATTTCGCGTCCTTCCTTGCATATTCCAGGTTCTTTGGGTTAAAGAGCGAGCCGGAGTAAATGATGACGTCTGCTTGCTCTACCAGCTTTTTTGCCTTGAGCGTGATTAGCTCGGGGTCGCCAGGACCAGAGCCAACAAAATAGACGGTCTTAATCTCTTGCATTTTTCTTCGCCACCATTATGGAAAAGTACTTTTCAGTCGGCCCCTTTTTGCCGCGAAATTCTGATAGCCTTTTCATTTCAAGTATCTCGCCCTCTTCGGACACGTCCTGCGCTATCGCGATGCTTGCATTGTCTGGAAAGCCTGACTTGGCTAATATCTCAATGACACTGTCAAAGTAGCGTCCGTCCTTCAGAAAAATAACAGTATCGCAGGCGGTTGCGGTACGCCTGACCCGGTCCATATCGTAGCACGCCGGCACAATAGCAACTGTTTCTTCGCCCTCTGCCAAGCTCATACCTGCTTTTGCAGCTATTGCAAACATCGACGCGATGCCCGGCACGATTTCAATGTCAATGTCCTTGTGGCTCTTTTTCAGCTCGCGATGGATATAGATCCACGTGCTGTAAAGAGCCGGATCGCCCACCGTAAGGTAGACGACTTTCTTGCCGGACCTGACTGCGCCGGCAATTTCGTCGGCGTTCCTCCTCCAGTAGTCCTTTAGCGATTCTTTGTCCTTGACCATCGGGAAAACAAGGCTGGCGGTTTTTGTCGATTTATCAATGTATTTTTCAACAACTGAAAGTGCAATGCTGGGCTTGCCCTCCCTTGCGGTGGGCGCGAATATAACCTCTGCACTTTTTATCAGGTTCACGGCCCGCACCGTGAGAAGCTCAGGGTCGCCGGGGCCGCACCCCACGCAGAAAAGCTTCATGGATTGAAGCAAAATCTTACAGCAATTTAAGTCTACTAGGGGTACAGCTGCTCGCCGGTATAGCGGTCGACAATCTTGATCGCCTTGGTCGGGCAGGTGGCTGCCGCGGCGTATATCTTTTCATATTCGGCGCAGGTTTCGCACTCGACCACGGCCTTGGGGTTCACCCTCTTGTTCTTTTCAACCACAAAGACCTTTGGCGCAAGGGTCTCGCAGCTGCCAAACGCCATGCAGAGCGACGGCTCGACAGTGATGTGGAACCTGCCCTTTGGCGTATCAAGGAAATACGGACCGTTGAAAAAGTCAGCAACCACGTTTTCGTCTGCGATCTTCCACGGCTCAGGGTTTGGCTCTGGTTCCGGCGCAGGCTCGGGCTCTGATGGCGCGCCGTCAAACTCCATCCTGTCGTACTGTGACCTTTTTGTTTCGTCCGACAGCACTTCAAACGCGGCATTTATCTTTTTGATTATTTCTTCAGCAAACGCGGAATTGTTCCTGTCAGGGTGGTACTTGCGCGCAAGCCGCCTGTACACATGTCTGATCTCCTTGTAGTTGGCCTTTTCCGAAACGCCGAAAACTGCATAGTAGCCCTTGCTGTCAGTCAAAGAGAACTGAACAATTCTGAACCTAATCAACTATTATGTCTTGTTCCAACTGATGTCAGAGACAAGCTGTAATTGCAGAGAATGAGAACTCTTCCAGTCCAGCAATGCGCATTTACATATCGCTAGCGATATTCTTGCGTAATTCGAACCAAATTCAGCTCCTGCCCGCTCAAAAAGAACAAGCTTAAGAACAAGTGCTTATCAATGCTAAATGTATGGCAAAAGCCAAAGCCAAGCGCAAAGGTAAGAAGGGGAAGCAAGCCAAGCTCTCAAAGGGAAAGAAGAAGGGGGGCGCAAAGAAGAAAGTCGCAGCCAAACCGCGAAAAGGCGCCAAGAAAAAGAAGGCAGCCAAGCGCAAAGCGGCACCAAGACCAAGGGTCACGCGTGCTGAACCAGCTCCTGTTCCAGCCTTTACTGAAATTGCGACGGAGGAAATAACGCCATCCGTACCGGAAACGCCTGAAGAGCCGGTGATGGGATCGACAGAATCCATGGGAACTGGCGAGAGCGGGTTCACCTCGACCGACGACAACAGCAGCCTGTCGATGTAACTGAAGAATACCTTTGTATCTGGGGGACTGCACAGAGGCGACTATCTCAATCTAGAGGCTCTACATTTTTGACCGACACGATCGTTTAATATTTTTCCTTCCCATCACGCACGGAAATGGCGGAACAAAGTTTTATAAAATTCGTCCTAGGAACGTTTTTCCTGCCCTTTTCTTTCATTTTCTTCCAATCAGGAGGAAAGAGTATCCCTCGAATACAACCTATGGCGCATGGCAATTATTGTTATCATGCCGACTAGTGCAACCATCAGCATGACAGGCATAGGAAACTCGGGTACGATATATGTTCCCATAACCCGTATCTGCTTTGCGTTATCCGTGAATGGAATGGATATTACTCGCGTATTCATGTCTGACTCTAACTCCTCAAAGCTCACAGATTTGCCATCGACGTATACTCGATAGCTAGATTGCCATGCATCTATTATATCCCTTGATAGCTCGAGCCTTAGCGCGCCTCCACCTGCAGACGGCCTGATTGCAATATTGAGTGACTTTTGCTGCATGTCAATCGACATTTCAGCTACCTGGCCTCCCTCGACAAAATAAACAATGGGGTAGGACACGCTTGTGTTGTCATCAGATTTGACCTCTAATCTGTAGACGGAATTCTTAGTTTCATTTTCGACGGTAAACGTAATTGTGGAACTTTGTGCGCTTGTGTAATAGCCTTCACCATCAAACCTGGAACTCACTTTCCAGTTTCCTATTATCTCTGGCTCGATGGTGTCGGCATACGAGCCGTCCTTTGCTACGACTATGGGCTTTGGCATCACAAAGCCAGTGGGGTCGATATAGCGAAGCTGCACAATTTCTCCTGGGAGGGCAGGAGAGATGGAACCCGAAATTGTTATCTTCGATCCCTCAACAACCGTATGCTCTGACGCATCTATTGATAGCTGTGTCTCTATGGTTGTCAGTCCAGCAAGGGCCCTTACTGATGATACCCCATCGGCTACCAAGATGTACCTTTGACCATTCTGTGCCGCGATCGAGCTTATCAATCCAGCTCCGCCGCTAACAGAATGGGACCAGATGATCATGCCGTTCATTTGGTCGAGCAGATAGACTTTCGAATTGATTGAACCTACCCCTATTTCATCATGATCATTCTTGGAAAAGTCGGCAACTCTAGCAACTGGATAGTACTTTTCCAGGTCATTCCTACCCTTATCTTCACCTAGGCTGAACTGCCAAGTCTCTTGCCCCGTGCCGCCATCCCGAAGGACGAGCTGCAAATCATTCTCGATCCGCTGGGTTACCGCGATTGCAGGTCGTTGTTCGGAACTGCCACTTCCGCTCGGTAACCAAGCAGCAGTATACACCGCTCCTCCATTGTACAATCCATCACCCACCTTGGCTTGCCAGATCACTTTAACTAATGCTAAGTCAATCGCGTTAACACTTGCATAATCTGGCCCACCCGAGCCGTCAATGAATTCAAACGCTATGGCATCCTCGATATTATCTCCTGAAAGGTCGGGCACAACCATCAAGTTCCATATTGCACCAAGCACGTCCAACTCCTGAGTCTCAATCACATTTCCGTTCAACCCGTTTATTGTGTACAAAACATTGTGATCATCAACTATGATAATGTCTTCAACGTCATCTTGGTTGGCATCAACGATAGCTACTGGGCTGCTCGCCTTGACACCGTTCTTTAAGCCGTGGTAATCTTCGTCATGAACATATTCCCATATTTTTTCACCATCCTTTGTGCTAATGGCTACTGCTACAAACCTGTCATCTTTTGGACATTCGTCGCCGGATCCTGATACAACGACTGCATCGGGAAGACCGTCATTGTCAATGTCGGACACAATATGGACAGAACGCGCTGAAGGAAAGCACAGATCCTGTGCTTCATATTGGCTTATACCCCCGGTTAAATTCCAAACCTGCTCACCAGTTTCCCCATCCAGCATTATGACAAGTCTCTCTTTTGTAGCGGCAAGCACGTCAGATCTGCCATCTTCATTAACGTCTAAAGAAGATGATGTAACTACTGCTATCCAATAATAATAGTCGCTAGCGGTATATGTCCATAATTTCTTGCCCAATGCGCCGTCTAGCAAGTAAATTGACCTGTCGTGAGCTGCAACCACAAGGTCGTCAATCTCATCACCCGACAAGTCTTTTATTGTGGACATGGCAAGAACATCTCCAAGTGCACCAAACTCCCACACTTCGTAGGTGGAATCATCAGCCCCAAAGCTCTCGGGCAACATGCCAGTTGCTGCTATTGACGCAAGCAATATTGTCGCAATTGCAAGCAGAGTGAGACGTCCCTTGTACAACCCAACTACCCTACTGGAGCCAATAGCTAACTATGTAATAATATTTCCGATGCCTGATTCCACATGAGACGTAATTCCGCCCTTAAGCGAATCCATTATATGGCTTCAATGCACCTGAATTGCGCGTATGAGCGATTTTCCAAAGGCCGGCTTTGGCAGACTACTAAAATTCTTTGAAATCAATACTGACGAAGTCGTCAAGCTTACAAGGGCTTTTGGGTTAGCCACGAAGATCCACAAGAGCCAGCTCCTGAACAAGAGTGAGTCGTATATCAATCACCCGCTTAGGGTTGCCCTAATTCTCGTCGAGGAGCTCCAAATGCGTGACATCGAGCTTGCGTGCGCTGCTCTCCTGCATGACGCTTCAGAGGGTATACAAGACGAAGAGCTAAAAGATTACGGCGAACGCGTTTACTCTATTGTTCGCGCCGCCGCGGGGCGAGCCAATAGCACAGAGCAGCAGTTTGCGGCGATGTCAAATGCACCAAAGGACGTGAAATACATCAAGCTTGCGGAGCGGCTGGATAGCGCTCGGTCAATGAAGAATCAAGTGCTCAGGGACAAGATGATAAGATTCAAAGACGAAACGGAAAAGTATGTTATGCCAATCGCGACTGCGACTGACGACAGGCTGGCGTTCAAGCTGTCAGTCGCGCTCTATGAGCTCAAATAATCTAGCGGTGGACGCACTTGCCATCCGGCCCAACCCTGTGCTTGGCCCAGTGCTTTCCGCACCCGACCATCCTGTGCTCGGTGCATCCGCAGATTGGACAGTGCTTTATCTTTTCCTTCTTCTCTTCCACGATATGACGTAGCTGTGGCCGCTATTTGAGGCTAGAGGACGCACATCATGAATCTTGTAACAATACACAGGTGACAAATTGATGCAGCTTTTCCAGTCGACCTTTAAGAAGTTCTGGTTGTGCATAATGCATTCTCTAATCACTCAATATCCGGAACAATCGACAACGATCTTTCCAGCATACTTCAACGATTTGTCATTCTTCCAATCTCGATTCAGCAGTTCTCGCCGCCACTTGCCTACCAACATAATCCATACACCTTTCACAAAATTGGCTAAATTGTGAAGATTAAAGTTCCCATCGCTTATGACTCCTTCCCAGGACAGTTATTTTGGAGACCTTTGGACCAAGGATTCACTCCTACATATAGGTCTGCTGCATATTCTATTTCGATTTCACCCAAGATGACACCTGAGCCAGCGGCATAGGCCAAAGCGACATCCCTAAATGCTTCCTTGATATCCCTC
>DATEUD010000151.1:0-5187 GCA_035283265.1 Nitrososphaera sp. | reverse complement strand
GCTGCGCCAGCCAATGGAGGCGGTGCTGCACGGTGAAGTGCTGATTAGGGTTGACGACAACGTCAGCACCGACGCAATCATGCCGGCGGGGGCCAAGATACTGCCGCTCAGGAGCAACGTGCCGGCGATAAGCGAATACGTGTTCTACTGGCTCGACCCGGACTTTGCAAAGAGGGCTAAGGAAAAGCATGGCGGCTTTATCGTGGGAGGCGAGAACTACGGGCAGGGCTCAAGCAGGGAGCACGCGGCGCTTGCGCCGATGTACCTCGGCGTCAAGGGAGTGATTGCAAAATCATTCGCAAGAATCCACAGGGCCAATCTCATCAACTTTGGCATAATCCCATTTGAATTCCAGAACGGCTCAGACTTTGACCTGCTCGCCCAGGGAACGCCGGTTATGATAGAAAACGTGGTCGGCGGCCTGAAGCAGGGCAGCAAGACTATGGAAGCAGTCGCCGGCAAGAACAAGATCGCGCTCAAGATCGACCTGACTCCAAGGCAGAGAGAAGTCCTTGTTGCAGGCGGCCTGCTCAACTACATCAGGACTATGCAGAGATCGTAATGGTTAACAAGTTTCTGATAGCGATTGTGGTCATTGTTGCGGCGATGGCCGCGCTTGTGCTGGTGCCGAGCTTTAATTCTTCCCCGGAACAGCAACAGGATCTGAGCATTGAATACCACAGGCAGAACCTTACTGGAATAGAAGGCGGCCGGCTCATCGCAACAAGCGCCGAAGAACTCGTGATTAGAACTGACCGCTCTGCAGTTTATCGCAATTTGACCGGTTCGCCCGATGTAAAGCAATTCATGGTAAGCAGTGAAGATATGAGCAGACTGAAGGGTCTAATACTTTCAACAGGCTTTATGCAGGTGCCCGGGGCTGACTATCCACAAAAGGAGGGGCTTGGCAACCTGACAAAGTACACGCTCAAGCTAGCGTCTGGCAGTAATTCTAAGACCATTACCTGGGTAAACATGGAAGCCTCCGAAACATCTATCCCATCCATAATAACCAACATTGGGGCGCAGCTGGACACCATCATTGAAAGGCGCGCCTGACAGAAAATATATAGAGCATTTGAGCGAATGAATTGTACATAATGACGATATCTCTCGTGGCCACCGAGCCAAAACCCAAGGGCATCAAGGTGGAGATTGTTGAGAATGCCCGCGTGGTTCGCGGCACCACTTTATTGAAGCGCGGCTTTGCCCACATGTGCAAGCACGGCGTGGTGATGGATGTGACAAACGTCGAGCAGGCCGTCATTGCCGAAGAGGCTGGTGCAGTGGCAGTCATGGTCCTTGACAAGCTGCCGTACGACGTCAGGAAGGCAGGCGGCGTCGCAAGGACCGCAAGCATCAAGGTAATCCAGGAAATAATGGACGCTGTCACCATTCCAGTAATGGCGAAGTGCAGGATTGGCCACATCGACGAAGCAAAGGTGCTCGAAGTCACGGGCGTAGACATGATTGACGAAAGCGAAGTGCTGACGCCGGCAGATGAAGAGCGTCACATCTGGAAGTGGGATTTCACAACTCCGTTTGTCAATGGCGGCAGGAACCTGGGCGAGGCCCTGCGCAGGATCGAAGAGGGCTGCGCGATGATAAGGACAAAGGGCGAGCCGGGGACGGGCAACGTGGCCGAGGCAGTTACGCATATCCGCATGGTCAACAGCGAGATACGCAAGTTGCGATCACTTTCTCAGGACAACGACAAGCAGGAGCTGATGAAGGCCGCACGCGAGCTCAAAGTGTCGTACGCGATTGCTGAAGAGACTGCGCGCCTTGGGCGATTGCCGGTAGTCAATTTTGCGGCAGGCGGCATTACTACACCAGCGGACGCTGCTTTGCTCATGAACCTTGGCTGCGACGGCGTGTTTGTCGGCTCTGGCATATTCAAGTCAGACGACCCAGCCCAGAGGGCAAGGGCTGTGGTGCTTGCAACCACGTTCTACGACGACGCCAAGATAGTTATGGAGGCGCAAAAGATGGTCGACGAGAAAAAGTCGCTGCTTGGCATGGACACCAAGAACCTAGAGCTTCGCATGCAGGAACGGGGCCAGCACGCTTGAGCAGCAAAAAAAAAATGATCACAATCGGCGTTTTGGGCTTTCAGGGCGACATTGAAGAGAATGTCGCGGCAACAAAGCTAGCGCTGCATGAAATGCAGGTTGAGGGCAGCGTCGAGCTCGTGCGCTACCCGGAAGAGGTGGAAAAGGTTGACGGCCTCATTCTGCCAGGTGGCGAGAGTACTGTGCAGAGCACACTTGCCGCCATACAGCGATCACTGCCTGTCATAAAAAAGCGCATCTCAGAAGGGATGCCCGTGATGGGCACGTGCGCGGGCATGATCATGCTTTCCCGCAGGGCGTTTGACAGAGTAGTCGGCGACACAAAACAAAAGCTGATAGGCAACCTCGATATTGTCATCGAGCGCAATGCCTTTGGTAGGCAAGGCGAATCGTTTGAGGCTGACCTTGCGATAGGCATGTTTGGCAAGGAAACGTTCAAGGGCGTGTTCATCAGGGCCCCGGCGGTAAGCGAGGTCGGCAAGGACGTCGAGGTGATTGCAAAATTCAACAGCAAGGTCGTGGCCGTCAAGCAAAAAAACATCATTGCGACTGCGTTCCATCCAGAGCTCTCCGGCGACTCTCGAATGCACAGGCACTTCGTCAAGATGGCTGTCGATTTCAAACACAAGGAAGGCTCATGAATGTGTCCTTGATCTTATGTCGCTTAGTTCCCAAAAGCAAAGGATGCGGATGAGCAGGATGAAGGACTAGCCCCCTGCAAAAAAGAACGCTATCGCGATAATGATGTAGACTGCCGTTAGCATCACGCCTTCAAACCAGTTGCTCCTGCCGTCGTGCACGATGAGGTTCAGGATTATCGCCGCAAGGAAAAGCACTGCAAGCTCCAGCATCGTGAATACGAGCGTAAAGGGCTGGCCCAGCACAATGCCGGCAAAGACCAGGATGGGGACCACGAACAGCGCTATCTGCGTGCCCGAGCCAGCGGCTATGCCGATTGACAATTCCATCTTGCCCTTCCTTGCAAGCATAATCGCGCTACTGTGCTCTGCCGCGTTGCCGACAATACCCACTATGATTGCGCCCACGAACAGCTCGCCAAAGCCAAGTTCTTCGCCTGTCTGCTCCACCGAGCTTACCAGTATCTCACTTACCGCGATCACGCCGGCCATACTGCCAGCGAGCAGCAAGAACGACTTTTTCTTGCTCCAGTGCCTGTGATGATCATGGTTTTTCGGCTGCGGTGGCGCGCCCTCAACCATCGCCGGCTCTTCAGAGTGAACGAACAGGTGCTTGTGCGTAAAGAAGGTGAACACTATTCCAAGGACGTAGACAATTATCAGTATGATTGCAAGCGAGTCGCTCAGTAGCTGTACGCTTGCTCCATTTTCTGCGCCCGGCAGCACCGTGGCTACCAAGATTGTCGGAATGGCAAGACCGATTATCGCAATGAACAGCATAGACGACTGAAAGCCGATGTTTTCCCTGCTAAAGCGCTGCTCCTTGTACTTGAAGCCGCCGACGATGACGCTCAGGCCGAATATGAGAAGGATGTTGCCAATTATCGCGCCTGTGATGGATGCCTTGACGAGGTCGAGCAGCCCCGCGCTGATGGCTACGACCGCGATAATGATTTCGGCTGCGTTGCCAAACGTGACGTTCAGGAGCGAACCGGTAGTGGCGCCGTAGTGGGTCGCAAGGTGCTCGGTAGAGTCGCCTATCAGCTTTGCCAGCGGAATGAGTGCGATTGCCGCGACCACGAACAGGACGATATGGTCGGCGTGGCCGAACTCGAGCGCAACTGCTGTCGGAGCAAATAGGAGGAGGAAGTAGATGGTCGATGATTTTGTTAGTTTGACAGACTTGAGCAACCGCGGCTTCTCTGCTTTCAGTTACGCGGTGTGCTTTAATTGTTTTTACAAAGCGCTGCTGAGTGGTTGCAAACGCTTGTTATAGAAAAGGTGCGGGGGGTGGGATTTGAACCCACGAATCCCTAAGGAACAGGGTTGTAGGAACCAGTCCGGCTCATTCTAAGCTTCGCACCCTTCTTTTGTTGCAAAAGAAAGAGACCTGCGCCGTTGACCGGGCTTGGCAACCCCCGCCCAAGTTGCAAGAGCCGGCAGCCAAATTTATCTATTTATAGGTTGACAGTAAATGAAAACCACATGCAAGCAAGCGCCAGGCCGCGGCTCTTTGGCACGAACGGCGTGCGCGGAATTTATGGCAAAGAACTCACGCACGACCTCGTTATTGACCTCTGCTACGCGCTTGGCGCTTACTTTGGCGGGGGGCCCATCGTGGTCGGGTACGACGGGCGCATGTCAAGTCCGGTCCTGTCGCGCCTTGTAAGGGCGACTCTCAACTCCGCAGGGCTTGACACCGCAAATGCGGGGCTTGTACCCACTCCCTGCCTGCAGTACGCGGCGAAGCGCCTTGGATACAACGGCGGCATCATGATAACAGCGTCTCATAACCCGCCCCAGTATAACGGGATCAAGCCCACCGCGCGGGACGGAGTCGAGATTTCACGCGAGGACGAATTGAAGGTCGAAGACATCTATTATTCAAAAAAATTTTCCAGTATAGACGGCACCGGCCGCGATTCCGTTGACGACAACATTGTCAGCAGGTACATCGACGCCGTGCTTTCACTTGTCGACGCCGGCAGGATAAGGCAGAAAAAATTCACTGTGGCGATGGACACTGGCAACGGCGTGCAGGCGATCGTTGCACCGCTCGTGGCGAAAAAGCTGGGCTGCAAGGTGATCGTTGTCAACGGCCAGATAGACGGCGAGTTTCCAGCTCGCGGCTCAGAGCCGACGCCGGACAACCTCGGGGTGCTTGCGGAAACCGTTAGATCTAGCAAGGCAGACTTTGGCGTCGCGTACGACGGCGACGGCGACCGGAGCATCTTTTGCGACGACAATGGCGCCATCTACATGGGCGACAAGACCGGCGCGCTCTTGGTCAAGCACCTGCTTGCAGTCAAGGACATGGGCTCCGAAGTCGTCTGCCCTATCAACACTTCAATGATACTGTCCAAAGTGGCAGAACAGGCCGGCTCCAGGGTCGTCTACACAAAAGTAGGGAGCGTCGAAGTGTCAAGGGAAATGGTAAGGCGCAGGTGCCCGTTCGGGCTGGAGGAAAACGGCGGGTT
>DATEUD010000150.1:0-4117 GCA_035283265.1 Nitrososphaera sp. | reverse complement strand
TAGACCTGATTTATGGCCGTGGCATTACCGACATTATTCGCGAATTCCCGTATTACATCAGCATATTCAAAAAGATGGCGGCATACAGATTATTACATATCAAGCAGCCCATGTACGGCTCTGTTGACGTCAACAACGTCTGCAACCTCCACTGCACCCACTGTTATTGGTGGCTCAACCGCAAGGAGGAGCAGGACATGTCCGTGGAAGACTGGAAAAAAATAATAAAGGAGAAATTTAACAAACAGCGCATTTTCGTCACCACGCTTGTGGGAGGCGAGCCGACGCTGCGCCCCGACATCATAGAGGTCTTTTGCAGAGAGATGCCAAACCGGGTCTGCGTCGTGACAAACGGCACTTTTCCGCTAAATCAGTACGACGGTTTGTATTTCTACTGGGTGTCGCTGGACGGGACTGAGCAGGTGCACGACAACATAAGGGGCAAGGGATCGTACGAAAAGACAAAGAAGAACGTCCTTGACTACACCGCCGGGCCGGGAAGGCGCGGTAAGCCCGCTTGGAAAGACATCTGGCTGACGATGACCATCAACTCCCAAAACTACATGACAGTTGAAGATCTGGTGGAGGAGTGGCGCGGCAAAGTGAACAAGATCGGGTTCCAGTTCCACACGCCCTTTGTCAAGGGCGACCCGCTGATGCTGCCGTTTGGCGAATTGCGGAGCTCGGTAGTCGACAAGATAATCGCGTTGAAAGGAAAATACCCTGATTTTGTCATTAACTCTGTCAGCCAAATCTCACTGATGAAAGGCAACTGGGGCGGCGTCGGGACGACTCCAGTGCAGTGCCCGTCGTGGGCGATACTCTCGCTCGACCACATGGGGAGGGTAAAGCAGCCCTGCTGCATCGGGAGCGCGGACGCAAAAAGCATGAAGCCCATATGCGAAGAGTGTGGCCTTGGCTGTTACTCTATTCTGGTGGCGCAGGGAATAAAGGGCAACTGACCTTATATAGTGGCCATCGCGTACCAAGAACGCTTATAAAAAAGGACACTTCCTATACGTAAGCGAAGAAAATAACTTGGCAAACACCTCCTTCCGGGTGCAGGCGCACAAGTTCAGCCAGGACAACATCCAGACTACGCTTGTTTGCAGCAAGTGCGACGAAGTCTTTTCCAAAGAGTTCCCCCTTGACCTTGAAGGGCAGACCATAGAGTTCAAGTGCCCTGTCTGCGGCGTGCCTGGCGAGGCCGACCTTCCCTACAAGAGCGCAGAAGAGCGCGAAGAACTGGAAGAAGATTTTGAAGAGGCAGAGGAAGAGGAAGGCGGCGAAGAGTTTGAGGAAGAATTCTAGGCTGTATGTATAATTCCTGACTCTCAAAGCCTTATCTCGCATCAATTCGTAAAAGCGCCATGTCGTGCGACTCTTGCGGCCACCCGAGGATGGCGCACAAGGAAACGACCATGTCGGTCTATTTCTGCAGCCAGTGCCAGCAGGTGGAGTCGCATGTCACTTTTACCCCGCAAAGAAAGCCCGAAAAATCCGACGGGCCGGAAGACATGCTGAGCGAGCTGTACTGGAACTACAAGGCGTTCCGGCGTTCTACTCCCTCTACTACTTTTTAGCCAGCTTGCCCAGCTGCGCAAGCAACGCTGACAACTGGATTTCCGGGTGCGCGCCCACTGCCAGCCGATAATCGTATTCGGCCATGATCGCTGCAAACTCGTCAGGCTTTTCGATCTTCATTTCGAACGCTTCCTGGTTTGCGTACTTCATGAAATCAGTCTCAGACATGCCGTAGACCAGCGTCAGCTCAAGCAGCTTTGCGCGGGCTTCGTTGAACTTGCCTGACAGCGCGAGCTTTAGCACTTCGCCCACCTTTGCCCTGCCGGAAAGCCCCATCGCAGCCGCGACGTTGGCAGAGGAAACCGAGTCCATGCCGGCGGCTGCCTGAATGATGTTGATTGAATGCCGCATGTCGCCGCCTGTCACGTCGTAGACCTGCGCAAGCGCCTTCTCTTCAAACTTTACCTTTTCTTTTTCACAGATCATTTTCAAGTGATCGATAACGTCCTCTCTTGGAAGGCGCGTGAACCTGAATACGACACACCTACTCTGTATCGGCTCAATTATCTGCGACAGATAGTTGCAGACTAATATGAAACGCGTTACCTCAGAGCCTTTCTCGATCATTGCCCTGAGAGCAGTCTGGGCCTCCGAGGTCATCTCGTCAGCTTCATCTAGGATGATTATCTTGAACAAATTTTTGGTTTGCTGTTCCCCTGTAACGCCCCTCCACTCTGTAAAACCCTTTACCTTCTCTCTTACCATCTTAATGCCTCGCTCGTCAGACGCGTTCAGCTCAAGCAGGTGATCTTTCCAGTTCTCTCCCAGAAGCTCCATGGCGATGCATAGTGCAGTAGTGGTTTTGCCAACCCCCGCCGGCCCGGCAAACAGCATGTGGGGTATTTCTTCCCGATTTTTGACAAGGCTGCTTATGCCCTTGATTATCTCTTTCTGGTCAACCACTTCACTCAGCTTTTTCGGCCTGTACTTTTCAGACCACATCAGGTTTACCAGTTCGGTTTTCTTGCCCGGCATTGTGAATGTGTTTTTCCATGAAATATTAAACCATTAATAGCTTGCTGCCTCTGTCAGGCCGCTTTTTTCTAATACAACAGCTGGAGCTAGCTTGGAGCTTAACAAAAGCTGCCCCGGCACGTAATATAATAGGTACCCCGTTCTTAGCAGCTCTCCACATGTCAGCGGATGCTCGGGCGGAGCCTAGAATAGAAGCTATGCAACATGCTTACCAGCTGGGCTACCTGGCAGAGGAAGTAAGGGTGACATACAAAAAAGACGTCAAGATGACGGTGGGCAGCATCGCCATCGACGCAAAGGAAGGCGACATGTCGTCGCTTCAGCGCTGGATTGCCAAGATGCTTGCAGAGCAGGGCGCGGTTGAATTCCAGTCAAATGACTCTGCCGCCTACATGTCGCGGGCGATGAACCGCGAACGGATAGCCAAGCCCCACGATCTGTCTGGCATCGACGTCGACTTTTACGTTCGCGCAAACGACTACCTCGAGGGGCTCAAGGACAGAGACCGTGAGAACCTGCTCGTCTCGCTGAACACCTTTGTCGCTTCCCGGCTTGAAAAGATAGTCAAGCTCGCAGCCGCGTCGCCGCTGTCGCCCGAGCTCGAAGCCAAGCTGTCCGCGGAAGAAAAAGAGCTCTACATTTTGATAAATAACGCTTCGACAAAATTCAAGAAAGGAGTGCTGAAGAAATTTGGCTGAGCAGCAAACCGCGGCCGCGCTAACAGATCAGCTCAAGGAATTTCTCAAAGCGTTCAAGGATAGGGACGGCAATTACAAGTACTTTGACAGGATAAACAACATGATGGCTCTGGGCGCCCCGTCGCTCGTAGTAGACTATATCGATCTTGACACTCACAATCCGGATCTTGCGAAAGAGATAACACACAAGCCGGACGAATACTTGGGAGCATTTAACGAGGCTGTTCTATTCATTCTGCGAGAAATTCATCCTGATTACGAGCAGGAGATCCGCGACAAGATCAGGGTCAGGATCGGTAATTACACAGTGCAAAAAGGTCTCCGCGAGATAAACGCCGACTTGATAGACAAGCTGGTGAGTGTTTCCGGCATGGTCGTGCGATCATCGGAAGTCAAGCCGCTGGCAAAAAAGGTTGCATATCGATGTACAAACTGCGCTGAAGTCTTTGATACCCAGCTTAAAGGACTCATTCTGAAAAAGCCTCTGAAATGCCCAAAATGCGGCGAAAGGGAATTCGACATGGATCCGGAGAACAGCATCTTCATCGACTTTCAAATGGTCAGGCTACAAGAGCTGCCGGAAGACCTGCCGGCAGGCCAGCTACCGCACTACGTCGAAGTCACGGTGATGGGCGACCTAGTTGACCAGTGCCGTCCCGGCGACAGGATAATTCTTACCGGCATCGTCAGGATAGAGCAGGAGCAGCTCGCGCCGCAGTTCAAGACCAGCCTTTTCCGGCTGCGCATGGAAGGTAACAACATCGAATATCTTGGCGGCAGGGCGGGCAACAAGGACACAAGGTCTGTCGAACGGATAGCAATAAGCGTGGAAGACGAGCGCCAGATAAAGGCGATTGCAG
>DATEUD010000149.1:0-3505 GCA_035283265.1 Nitrososphaera sp. | reverse complement strand
CCACGCGCTGTTCTGGAATAACATGAAAAAGGGTGGTGGTGGAGAGCCGGACGGCGAGCTGGCAAACTCGATCAAGAAGGCGTTTGGCAGCTTTGCTGATTTCAAGACAAAATTCTCGCAAGACTCTACTACATTGCAGGGAAGCGGCTGGGGATGGCTTGTCAAGAACGCCCCTGGCGGCGTGCAGTTCATCACGATGCCAAACCAGACAAGCCCCTGGACCAGATTCAACAAGGAGAAGCTTACTCCGCTGCTGGGCCTTGACGTATGGGAACATGCGTATTATCTCAAGTACCAGAACAGGCGCGCAGACTATATCGCAGCCTGGTGGAATGTGGTCAACTGGGACGAAGTAAGCAAGAGGTTCAAGTAACCTCCTTTTTCATTTTATACCAGGCCGCCCAATGCAGGTTATGCCATACCGCGTGGTTTGCCCGGCCTGCGACGCTTCCTTCCCAAGCTATGAAAAGTACATCGACCATATTTTCAAGGATCACAGTGACCAGCCGTCGCTCCGCATGAAAGCCAGGTTTGTGCGCGACTAGCCCCTTCGCAGGTCCACAAAGTTGACAAAGCCATAGTTTTCCCGCGTCGTCCTGCTCACAGCCATGTTGTAGCTGTAGATCTTGCTCGAATATTCCTGCAGGACCGGCATCATGACTTGTATCGACCTGTCAAGGTAAAAGCCCGGGCAGTCGCCCGTGAACTGGAAAGTTGCGTGCACCACCGGCTGACCCCTAATGTCTGCTTCAAGCCATGACGCAAATGGATAGAGCCAGCAGACGCCAGGCTTGTCCGGGTGTATGCCACAGTACCCCTGGTCGTCCAGAAACCTGCAGCGGAGCGGCGTCCCATCCTCTTCCTCCCGCTCGTCAGATTTCCTCTTGAGCGAGATCATGCTGAGCGTCGTTATCACGTCGCCGAATGCCCCCTGCTCCTGCCAGCTAGAGATCCCAGTCTCGTTCCTTACAAACTCCGCCTTTGAATCATAGCCCACCTTTTTTGCGATATTGCAAATGTCGTCCTTTGTTAGCGGCAGCCTTCCTTGCCTCTCGCAGCAGTTGTGGCAATCGGGCCACAGGCATTTCCACAGGACATGAAGGCTGTCTCTTGACAGAGTTGGGATGTGGAACACGACGCCCCCGACGCTTACAGCCGTGTCGACTACGTCGTCGCGCTCGCCTGTCTGCAGGTCGTACAATTTTGGATCTATCTTCCATTTTCTGGCGAGGAGGCCAAGTGAGTCCTTGACCGAGCTGTCGGTCTGCACTGTGATGAATTATAAACCCGGGAGTTTAAACGTACTCCACTTGCTGAGCCCGCAGCACGAGCTATCCGTGGAAGAGCAGCCGGTCCCCAGAAGGAAGGGCAAGCACGCTTCGTCTACCGAGAACCGCAGGATGGTGTGGGAAAACGTGGTGTGGCCGGTGGTGCTCGAGATCAACAGGCCTTATTTCACGCTCAGGGAGTACCACGCAAAGAGGGACGCATTCTGCAAGGAAAGTGGCATCGCGCCTTCAAAGGTTGCTGGCGGCTTTGTTTCCCTCCTGATAAAAAACATCATAGCAAGGGACAAGAACGTCTACTCCATACACTACCGCCTAATCCCCTACATGAGAAAAAAGGTGCCGCTCGAATACGGCCTTGTGATCAGAGAAGTGAACACCAAGCGTTAGAGTCAAATATCGGACATGCAGTCGGGTTTTTGGTTAGCCCGGTCGTCTAGTGGCCAATCTCCAAGGTTGAGGGCTAGGGATTCCAGGCTCTGGATCTTACTAGAGAAGAAACCTGGAGACAGCAGTTCGAATCTGCTCCGGGCTACCATTTCTTTTTATGCTTTCGGGCCTGCCGCTACTATCTCTTTTGACACGATGCCAAACTTTTCAAAGTTCTTGACAAAGAGCGCCGCCAGCCGTTTGGCAGCCGCGTCGTACCTGTCCTTGTCCGACCAGGTGTTGCGCGGGTCGAGCACTTCGTCAGGCACGCTGGGGCACGACGACGGCATGTCGAGGTTAAAAATGTCATGGTGCTTTAGCGGCACCTTGTCGATCTCGCCGTTGAGGGCCGCGGTGACCATCGCTCTCGTGTGGGTCAGGTTCATCCTCTTGCCTATGCCGTAGGGTCCACCTGTCCAACCCGTATTGATGAGGTAGACGCGAGTGCCATACTCGGTCAACTTTTTGCCAAGCATCGTCGCATACTTTGACGCGTGAAGCGGCATGAATGGGGCGCCAAAGCATTGAGAAAAAGTTTCCTTGGGCTCGGTTATTCCGCGCTCGGTTCCGGCCAGCTTGCTGGTATAGCCGGACATAAAGTGGTACATCGCGCCTTCTTTTGTCAACTTGGCAATTGGCGGCATGACGCCAAACGCGTCAGCGGTCAGGAACACGATTGCTTCAGGGTGGCCTGCAACGCTTGGGATCACCGCGCCATCAATATAATCAAGGGGGTAAGCAACGCGCGTGTTTTCAGTCAAACTCCCGTCGTCAAAGTCCGGCTCCCTTGTGTCGCCGCGTATGACGACGTTTTCCATCACCGAGCCAAAGCGGATCGCGTTCCAGATCTGCGGCTCCTTTTCCTTATTCAGGTTGATGCACTTTGCGTAGCAGCCGCCTTCAAAATTGAATATGCCCCTGTCAGACCAGCCGTGCTCGTCGTCCCCAACCAGCCGGCGGTCAGGGTCTGCCGACAGCGTCGTCTTGCCGGTGCCTGACAGTCCAAAGAATAATGCAGTCTCGCCGTTTCTGCCGACGTTGGCAGAGCAGTGCATCGGAAATATGCCCTTCCTTGGAAGGACAAAGTTCATAATCGAAAACATGGCCTTCTTGATCTCGCCAGCGTACGACGTTGATCCTATCAGCACCAGCTTTATCTTGAAGTTGATGATTATGAAGGTCTCGGTGCTGGTCCCGACCTCTTCCGGGATTGAGGCAAAGTCGTCGCATGAGATGAGCGTGAATTCCGGCTTGAAGTCCTTCAGCTCTTCTGGGGTCGGCCGGATGAATAGCTGCCTGGCAAAGAGGTTGTGCCACGCCCTGTTGTTGATTACCCTTATCGGCAGCCTGTCTTCAGAGTCTGCCCCTACAAAGCCGTCAAAGATAAAGAACTCCCCGTCCTCAATGTGGCTCTTCATCCTGTGGAAAATCTTATCGAAGTTCTCCTCGGAGATTGGGTGGTTGACCTTGCCCCAGTCGACCGTGTTGTGGGTGACTTCGTCGTCGACGATGAACTTGTCGTCAGGCGACCTGCCGGTGAACTTTCCTGTTCTAACAGAGAGAGCGCCAGTGGAAGAGAGGACGCCTTCCTTTCGATTGATAATTAGCTCGACCAGCGACGGAACTGACAGATTGCGATGAATTCTGCGGAGTTTGATATTCATCCCTGCGAGCTGTGTCATAGGCTTTGCAGTTATAATCTTTGGCTTGGCTGGTAGAAGCACATAACTTTAGAATTGGTTGCTGATTTAATTGATTTAGTGGAGTAGTCATGGAGGCGACTTCTACTA
>DATEUD010000148.1:0-5339 GCA_035283265.1 Nitrososphaera sp. | reverse complement strand
GGAATTGTTGCTGCGGGAATAAGATCAGACATCGTTGGAGAGTTCTTGGAAAGTCAGCTCCCACCAAATCTGCAAAGCGAAGTTGTATTGCTGGATAATACTGGCATTATCCTATATTCCAAGGATCCACAGTACGTAGGCAAGAATATCTTTGGTATCAGATTCCAGACATTCCTTACATCACTTGATCTAGAAACGCAAAGAGCGATGAATGAAGGTTTTACCAAAGCGCTTACTGGAAACTCGGGCATCAGGGATATCACTCTAGATGAAGAGAAAGCCACATTTGCATACAAACCAATTATCCTCGAAGAGAAACAATTTGGCGTGCTGTATATTGTTAGTCCACACGCATATGCCTCTGATGTTGCGGGACTAATCGATCAGCAAAAGAATTTCTCTGTGATACTAATTGTCATGACTGCTGTTGCAGCGATAGGAGTGATATCAGTCATCCTGATATGGAATAAAAGGTTGGAGCAGACCGTCAATACAAAAACTGCGGAATTGAGGACGGCAAATGAGCAGCTGAAAAATCACGATAAAATGCAGAAAGAATTCATCAACATTGCCGCCCATGAATTAAGGACGCCCATCCAACCCATACTTGGCATGGCGGAGATGCTGGAAAATGAATTAGGCGATAAGAGAGAGGATATCAAAATGATTGTCCGGAATGCGAAAAGACTGGAAAGATTAACTCGGGATCTTCTTGATGTTGCAAAGATTGAGAGCCAGTCGCTAAAGCTCAACAAGGAAAGGTTCAATATAAGCGAACTGATATCGATCCTTGTTGAAGATTATCGAAAGCAGTTTGCCGATGGCCACGATACCTCACTGGAGTATGAATCAAAAGGACAGGACATTGTTGTGGAAGCGGACAAGGAACGGATTACCCAGGTTATCTCTAACTTGCTTGATAACGCACTGAAATTCACCAGCAATGGAAATGTCATTATCGCTTCAAAGAAGGAGGATGGGCAGGTGAGCGTGTCGGTAAAAGACACAGGAGCAGGAATAGCGCCTGACATCCTGCCGCGCCTCTTTACAAAGTTTGTTTCTAAATCTCAAAAGGGTACAGGCCTGGGACTGTTTATATCAAAAAGCATTGTGGAGGCTCATGGGGGAAAGATATGGGGAAAAAATAATGAAAGGGAAAAGGGTGCAACCTTTACCTTTACCATTCCTTAGATCAGCTATATAAAAATAAAAAAGAAAAAATTAAGTTCGGCTTACCTCAGAACATTCCGAGGAAGCGCTTCTTCTTTTCTTCCTGCACTGGCGCCTGGGCAATCTTGGGCAATTCGCCAAAGGTGCTTTCCACGCCTGTGAGGACTACCATCACGCGCGCCTTGCCCTTCATCGCCGGATCCACTCTTGCGCCCCAGACGATTCTGACGTCCTGTGGCAAGGATCTTGTGACCAGCTCTCCTGCCCTTGTGACTTCTTCAAGGGTGATGTCGTCGCCGCCAGTTACGTGCACTAGCGCGCCGTGGGCCATAGACATGTCCTTGACGTCTAGGAGCTGTGTGTCAAGAGCCATTCTTGTCGACTGCTCGATCCTGTCAATACCGTCATTATAGCCTACACCGATTGCCGCGAGCCCTCTGCCTTCCATGATGGCTGTCAAGTCTGCAAAGTCGATGTTTATGAGCGAAGCAGTCGTGATTGTTTCTGTCGTTCCCTTGATGAACTGGCCGACCAGCTCGTTGGCAACGCCAAGTGCCTGCTGAAGTGGCAGATTGCCTGCGACCCTTGTCAGCCTGTTGTTGTCGATTGCGACTACCGTGTCGCACGACCTCTGCAGGGTTAGCAGTGCTTCCTTTGCCATCGTGTATCTGAAGCGCTCGACTGCGAATGGCAGCGTGACGACACCTACGACCAGCGCGCCTGTCGCCCTCTTCAGTTCGTCTGCAAGTATCTGGATCGCTCCTGTACCTGTTCCGCCTCCAAGGCCTGCACACAGGAATACAATGTTTGCTCCCTGCACTTCCCTTACAATTTCTGCCATGCTTTCACGAGTTGCCTGCATACCCTTCTCGGGGTAGCCGCCGCAGCCCCTGCCCTGCGTCAGCTTCGGACCAATCAGGATCCTCCTGTCTGCCTTCGTAATGCCCAGATGTGCCGCGTCTGTGTTGACTGCAATCAGCTTGCCTCCCGAGATGCCCTTTGTTTTGATCCACGAGACAATGTTGCTGCCCGCGCCTCCTGCTCCGATGACACAAACCGTCGGTTTGGCCATTTCCATCGCTGCACGAATAGTTTCCTGTTCCATAACTGATTCCGGTGTTACGTTTGGAATTAAGTGACTCATAGGAGCCATTACAAGCAGGTGTGAGTATAAACAATAGCCAGTCGCTCAAATTAATGCACAACGCATAAATATGTCCCGTTTTAGTTCTCATTTTTTGTAATCGCGTTAACGCGCATTTTGGAGTATGTATTTTCCTGTTTCTGACAATCCATTAAATACGGCATGGTTATGCAGTCAGGGCCCAAAGGAGCGGGCGGAAGATTTTTTCCATTGCAGTTCGAATGCGTGGTTGCCGGTGCCTGTTTTGAAATAGTACCTTAGTGCGCGTTGCCGATGATGTTAAACGCGTTGACAACCCGGGCGTCAGGCAGCAGGCGCTGCACAGTTTCGCCGCCGGAATCATTACGGCCTGCGGCCAGCCTGGGTGGCGCGCCTTTTGAAAAAACCGGGTTTGTACCGTTGACAACAACCTTGCCTGCAAGATTCTTGGCGCCGGCCATCTGTAATGCGTTTGGTGTCCCTTCCCACAGAGTTGCAAGCACGTCGATTTCTCCAAATGACGCCGCGGCAGAAAAGCTGACTGCAGACGCCTTGCAGCAATGCTTTGCAACCAACGGCGCGATCTTTTCCGAGCTGCGCATACCTACCTAGACAGTATGCCCAATTGCAATAAACCCATCAGCAAGCTTGAGCCCAACGTCCCCTGATCCGAGGATGCCGATTTTCATGGTGTTGTAAAAGTGGCCTGTGTTTTGAAGGTTACCAGTAGGTTGCCTTTATCTTTTCAATGACGCGCTCGTGCTCAGGGCCCTTTCTCCTTGCAAACTTTTCCATTGCCGACAGGGGCACTCCTCCGAGCGTTGAAGCCAGTTGCGTAAAAAACCAGTTCTTTACTGGGGTGTCGCGGCCCACCTTGCCCATGAATTTCTGGATGCCGTATTTGAAATTGTGCTGCCAGGTCTTGTACATGACGCCCAGCTTTGCCGGGTCCATCGTGTTGCCAATGTCGTAAAAGTCTGACTTTTCCAGTAGGCCGATTGGCACGAACGTAAGAGGCGTCGTGGTGAACTTGCTGTCTGGTTGCTCCGTCTCGATCTCGTGGATAAGCCGGATTGTCTCCCAGCTGTCCTCCGGCGTCTCGTCGTTGTCAAGACCCATGATGAGTGTGAATGCAGGCACCCAGTAGTTCTCGTTGAGAGTCTTGATGCCGTTCTTGACCACCCAGTGCCACTCGTCTGGCCTGTACGGCGACAGCTTCCTGTCCGCGTACTTGCCTATGAGCCTGATGCTGCCGGTCTCAAGGCCGCACTGGATGCCGATGTGATTGTCCGGGCCGGACTTGACTATCTTTGAAACGTTCGGGATGAGCCTCTCGTCGGCGATTGCGCCTGCAAGAGTCCCGTGCGTCGGGTTTGCGTGCTCTATGCCGGTCGCCATGATGCCATTGAATAGCTCCTCGATCGCTTCCCTGTTTGGCTGCATGTTTTTTGTGGTCCTCGGGTTGAGGCCGTAGACGAAAATGTCGTCGCTGTGGACCCAGGCGTTTTTCAAGCCCCCGTACTTCATGTTGATCTCTATCTCCTTCTGCACTTTTTCAACCGGGTAGTACCTCAGCGGCCTAAGTGTCACGTCGCAGAACTTGCAGCCTCGGCCGCAGCCGCGCATGACCTCGATCATGCCGTGCATGCTCGGGTTGACGATGTTTGGAATCTCGTCCACCGAAGGCTCATTCCAGTAGTGGATGAACCTGCCGTGAAGCGTCTTGTCATTCCTTACAAACTCTTTAATCTCAACTTTGAACTGGCTCTTCTTGAATGGGTTGGCGATGTCAAACTCGCCTGCAGAAAGAGCGTCAAAGAATGACCCTGCAGCGCCGTCGATCTCGGGGCCGATGCCGCCAAGCTCTCCCTCAACAATGCCGTAGAGGCCGTATTCCTCGATCTTGGCAGGATCATAATTGTACTGCCACGTGCCTGAAGCGCCTGCGATAACCTTGGCTTTGCTCCCGGATCTCGCCTTGGCAGCGTTTATTCTGTAATGAAGGTCGCGATTGTAAAACTCGTCATACGACATGTGCTTGCGGCCGTAGGTAAAAGTCATGGTGACTGGGCCCATGCCGAGTGGATCCATCTCATACGTCCCCACCACCTGGGTTTCCGGCCCTATGAATTTCTCGACGTGATCGGGATGGGCAACGACGACGTCTTCGCGGCTGTAGCCGTCCCTCAACAGCGCAGCTTCAACCTTTCTCAGGCCATAAGGAGCATAATTGGCGTAGCCGTTGGTGTGATCTATAGGATTGCAGATAAAGTCAAACAGCACCCTTGGAGTGACCTGGTTGCGCAGGATCTGGTACCAGAAAGAGCTATGGTCCCTATTAGGGTCGAGGGCTGGCGCGCACCCAAAGAACGACGCAAGCGAGATCCCTCGATAGGGTGACATCAAAGTGCGATCGGCTGTAAGAACAATCTTAGGAGACCTTCCCAACGCTCTAAATCCCTGTTCAGAAGAAAAAGACTGCAGGTGCAATTAAAGGTTTCCAATATCGTGCAGGGGTTTGTACTAGCGGGTGCGGGCGTCTCGCTTTTCTATGAAACCCCGGAGGGTCTCTTTGCCCAGCTTCTTCTTGAGGACATCATGGATGTCTCTTACTACTCCAAACCCGTGGAAGGTCAGTACGGTGTAGAGCGAAACCAACGTCGCCCCCTTTTCGTACGCCTTCCAGGCGTTCTCGCCCGAGAAAATGCCACCGCAGGCGATGATAGCAAGGTCCGGGAACGCCCTGTGCACGTCTTCCACCAGCTTGAGCATATAGGGCAGGAGCGGCCTGCCGCTGTCGCCGGCGACTCCCCTTACAAAGTTCTTGGTGATCTTTGCTGACTTTGTGTCGACCGGCCTAGTGTTTCCCAGCACTACTGCCTGCCCGCCGTTTTCGTAAAAGACCTTGATCGACTTGAGTTTGGTTTTTCTTTCTTCATCTAATGGCTTCAAGTTGCTGTACGGCGATATCTTGGACGCCTTGACCTTGCCCGGCACGCGCGCGTTCATCAGGTCGATCATTTTTTTCGTAAACTCTGGCGTCTGC
>DATEUD010000147.1:0-3339 GCA_035283265.1 Nitrososphaera sp. | reverse complement strand
CGGAATTAAAAAGTCCAGCGCGCCGTCCACCGTTCCCTGCCAGCCGCAGATGTAGAAAGACGTGTTTTCCGGTATCACCTTTTCTCCAACCAGCTCTTCAAGCGGCGAGAGATCCTTGCCGGCCTTTGGTCTCAGGAACGATTCGACCCTGCCCTTCTGGCCCGCCCATGTCCTGTTGAACCATTCCTGCGGCCTGCTGATGCTTGCACGGTAGCGGAAGTTCCACTTGTCCTTGCCCTTGTCGAGGCTCTCCTCTTCAAGTGAAGTCAGGAGGTCCTTGTAGCTCAATTCGTCGACATAGCTAGCGCCGTGCAGCACGACTACTTCGCGCTTGCTCCCTATTGCGTGCAGATGCATTGAATATGATATAAAAGGCGCAAGGCCCGTCCCACCGCCGATAAGCACCATCCTTCTGTTATCAGGGCTGCCGTCGTGCATCTTTTCATTGATCGTGAAAATGCCTGTGGGCTTAACCCATGCTATCTCGTCGCCTTCCTTTTTGTTGAACAGCTCTGTCGTGAGCCTGCCGGGCACCGGCTTGCGCACCCAGCGGATAACGAGCTCAAAGCGCTTCTTTTGCTCAGGGGGCGACGCGATTGAATAAGCCCTGCGAATTATCTTGCCCTCGCTTGGAACGTTGAGGCCGAGGGTGACGAACTGGCCCGCCTTAAAGTCAGGGACCGGGCTGTTATCCGGTGTAATGTGGAAAATGCCAAGGTCTTCCTTGATTATCTGAACATAGGTTACCATGCCCTTGTTGTCAACTACCATATGCTTGAGAAGTTCGCAAAATGGTAAATAAATACATTGTTAATTCTTAATGCGTGCCAGTAATCGCCTAAATGGACAAAAATAGGCAGGTTTTAATGGGATTCTGGCTGCAATTCTGTACATGGTGGACTGGTTCAAAAATACGGGTTTTGGACGCCCTGGCGACGAAATAGACCAGCTAACCAAGACCATAAACGAGCATAGCGACGAACAGAGGAAGATCATGTCCCAGTTCAACAAGGCGATGAACAACTTTGCGGCCGAGCGATCGCTTGAAACTTGCCTTGACGCCCTGAACCTGTCGATGCAGCTCGCAAATGTCAGAGGCAAACTGGCCGAGTCGTACGAGTACTACGCTAGGATGCTCGAGCGCGAAATAACAAGATTGAACAGAAAGCCCTAGTCCGGCACCGGGATCGGCATCGTCAGCTTCTTGAACTCGTCAAACAGCGCATAGCCCGACCTTGCGTTCAAAAATAGCAGAAACAACCCTTCGTCCATCAGGGTCTCGAGGGTCACGCTAAGCTCATCCACCTTTGTCATCGAAATATAGGACAGCGAGTCCGTGACGAGCATCAGGTTCGTGCTTTCATAGTTGTCAAGGACGTCGTAGAGCATCGATTCAAGCGAGCCAAATAAGACAATGTCGTACCTGTCTATTCTGGGCTTGAAGTATGCGGCAATTGTTTCCTTGTCTTCTCCGGTTTTAGATCCAACCAAGAGCGAGTTAAAGATCTTCTCGCCCTGGCCAAAAATCTTGTCTTCTTCCAGCTGCTCGTAACCGTTTGACATAAAGAAATCCTTGCAGCCCTTTATCAGCTGAGCCTCCGTCATAAAGCCGCTCCGGCCCTCGTTCATGCGGGCAAAGAACGTCTTTGCCGCGACCATCCGCGTCAAGCCAGTCTTGGGAACAATCTGACTAGTATAAAAGTTACTGGAACACTATGCGGTTCCTGATGGTGCCCAGCTTTTCTATCGTGATTTCGACCACGTCGCCATTTTTGAGGTATCTTGGCTCTTTCATCGACATCGCGACTCCCGCCGGCGTGCCTGTCGAAATGATGTCGCCCGGCTCGAGCGTCATGGTCCTGCTCAACGCAGAAATCATCCTCCTGATAGGGATCACCATGTTGGAGCTGGACGAGTCCTGCCGGACCTCACCGTTTACCCGGGTCGTTATCTTAAGGTTTTGAGGGTCCGCCACTTCGTCCCTCGTCGTTATCCAGGGGCCGCATGGCGCAAACGTATCGATGCCCTTGCTGCGCGTGAACTGCTTGTCCTTGAACTGGATGTCCCGGGCCGAAACATCGTGCAGGATCATGTATCCAAATACAGAGTCGAGCGCATTTTCCTCCATCACTTTTTTCGTTTCCTTGCCGATTACAACGGCAAGCTCGGCTTCGTAGTCGAGTCGGGTCACAAACGAAGGGCATATAATGTCCCTGAAAGGATCGTTGAGCGCGGTCCGGGGCTTCATGAATATCACCGGCTCGTCTGACGGCGTGAGCCCCGCGTCGCGGGCATGGTCGTAATAGTTGAATGCAAGGCAGATTATTTTTGGCGGGTTTGGTATCGGCGCCAAGAGCTCGACTTCGGTCACCTTGTGGCCGTACTTTAGTTTGCTTTTGTGCTGCCTTACCTCGTCAAGCCAATCCCTGAACATGAAATCCTTGATGTTTGGCGGGACAGGTATGCCTGTCTGCTGCTGTATTTCCGCCTTTGTGACAATGGACTTGCCATCGTCGGAAATAATGCCATACGTTTCCTTTACCTTGCTGTCCTTGATTCTTGCTACCTTCATTGCCATTTACCTGTGCGTCATTATTGCGGTCTTGCTGTCGTCAATCCTGCAGAACCCAAATCTCACGAACTGGACCCGTGCATCCGGCTTGAGGCTGGACACGAAAGATTCTACAAAACCCCGCGCAATTTCGAGGCTGTTCGTGTTGTACTCTTCACCTACGTAGAGTGCCTTGGGAATCAATACCTCGTACTCAAATATATCATTCTTTGCAATCCACTGTATCTTTGGCATGGACTGCCTAATCTCGTCGCCGCTAATCTCGGCCGTTATCAAGCGCGAGTCGATGTCGGTTACCTTAATGTTGTACAGTTCCATTAGGCGGATTTCGTCGCCTGCCTTAAGGTTCGCCGCGTCGTCGCCGGCAATGTATAACCTGTCCCCGGCCGTTACCCTCCTCGTCCCGAGGCTGGCATCTGTCGGGTGGTTCTTGAGCACGACCTCGTTCTCCCGGGCGCCCTTGACGCGCACTTCCATCGGGTTTTTCACAAAAAATAATCTTGGCGACATGGGGTCGATTATCTTTCTGTTGAACGCTTCAAGTGTTTCAAACGGCGGCTTGGTTTCTGCAAGGGTAAAGCCGAGCGACAGAACGAACCTGCGTATCGCCTCCGGCACAAAGCCCCTTCTTTTGAATGCAGCAAGGGTGGGGAGCCGCGGGTCGTCCCAGCTCTTTATAGTTCCGTTGTCTATCAGCGGCCTTATCTTTCTCTTTGAAACGGGAATCCCTTCAAACTCGAGCCTTGAAAACTCGCTGAGATGCGGCT
>DATEUD010000146.1:0-24338 GCA_035283265.1 Nitrososphaera sp. | reverse complement strand
AGCGGTGTCGAATTTCGTGTGCGACAGGTGTGGCAAGGACTTTCAGAACCAAGGCGATCTGGTGGGGCACCGGCAGTTTGAAAGTGGCAACGCCGTGACAAAGCACTGAAAAATCATGATATATTGATAAATACCTTCGGTGTGTGGAAATGGCATTAAGAGACTGGACCTTATCATCCCGCCTTAGCGCCTTACACAAGTCAATGAATCATTGCACAAGCATAAGGTCGGCGGCATGACCTTTTACGACATCAACGGAAGGGGCAGGGCAAAGATAGAGCCCGTTTCGGTCGGGAGGGGCGTCATGCGATACACTCCAGAGTTTGGCTTTCGCACCAAAGTTGAAGTGCTGGTGCCGTATGACATGGCCAAGGCGATCGTTGACGATGTCCTGAAGGTGATAAGCACAGGTTCGGCGCCGGACGGCAAGGTCTTTGTCTACGACATCGCAGAAGCGCACGACATTGGAAACAAGGAAAAAGGTGACGCCGCGCTCTAAAAGGAAGAGTTATAATCTTGCGGGGGTGAGTATTTTGCCATGAGCGAAAAGAGGACAATGCCGGTATGTTTCACGCCAGAGCAGCTGAAGGCGGTTGAAGAGTATGCGAAGAAAAAGGGCATGCTCAACGCAAGCCAGGCGATCGAAAAACTGACAAAATAATTTTTACAGCGCGCCGTCGCCGCGCTGCTTTGAACCGATGTCGACTGCTTCGTCCACGTCGGAGATGAATATCTTGCCTTCGCCGGCCAGCCCGGTGCTCGTGCTCTGCAGGATCTTTTCGATCACCTTGTCCATCATCGAATTCTTTGTCACGATCACTATTGTCGAGTTGACGTTAAATTCCGGCCTATAAGTCCCGGTGCCTCTTCCCGAATGCATCTCTGGGCGCGGTACCTGTCCTTGTCCTTTCGAGTCGTAATACGTAAAGCCGCCCAAGTCCAATTCTTTTAGCGCCGCAAAAGCCTTGTCCAGTCTTGCAGCAGGAACAACAGCTTCGATTTTCTTCATAATGTGAACCCAGTCAGCTAGGTAGCGCTTTTATTAAAGCATTTTGCATTGCGCAAAATACATGGAATACGGCAAGTTATGATAGAAAATTTCCAACTAAATAAAAAGAAAATAGAAAAGTCAGCTAGCGCTGACTGTTCCAACCATGTTTGGACGGATTGTGCAGTAGTAGGGATAGTCGCCTGCTTCAGTGAAAGTGTGGCTGAATGTATGTTCCGGGGCCATGAGAGGGTTAGGATTGGTGAGGAATCGAACTCGCCGTCCGACTGCCCGCCAGAGCCTGAAGTGACCGTGTGCGGCGTCGAGTCGTCGTTAGTTCAGGTCACGATGTCGCCAGTGCTGATCAGCCGGGTTTGGAGCGAACGCTGTGTCAGTCAGGCTCGTGGTGCCGGTAGACTGCGCTTGTGCGCCGAGGTTGAGCTGGCCAAGCGGGCCAAGAACAACAAATCCAGCCAGCAGGTCGCCTGCCGCAATTCCTGCTATAACGGGTTTGTTCATTGCCGGCATTGAACGGCTCAAATATTAAGTATTTGTTTTTTTCTTGCTTAGTCTTTTAATTATAGTATAATACTTAATGTAATTTAATAGGATATTTACTAGCTAATATAGTATTACCGGTTGACGCCATTTATGGCGCCGACATACCTTTTTGTATCCGTGCAGGCAAGTAATCTTGCTTGCACATTTTTGCCAAAAAGCAAATAGTGAGTTGCGCGATATGCGGCAAGGAGCTTGGGCGCCACAGGTACAAGCCCAGCGAAGAATGGGGGATTGAAGGCTTGCTCTGCGGCAACTGTCACATCGAAAAAACAAGAGAGTTCATGATCAGGCAGGAAGAGACGCCTGACAAGTGCGTGATGTGTAAAGAGATCGTGGAAGACGGCCAAAAGCCAAAGTGGCAATGGGAGATGGAATCTGGAACATTGCTATGCAAGTCATGCTTCCAGAAGAAAGACGCCGACCATAACAAGAAGACGAACTTTTGCGCTGTCTGCAGCGGCAAGCTGAGTATGTTCTATTATCATCCCAAGCCTGCTTGGCACATACAAGGGAACCTGTGCAGGAAGTGCTGGGACAACCATTACGGCAAGGAGTGATCGCATGCTCAAGAAACACGAGTGCGAGACGTGCGGGAGCAAGTTTCGCAAGGTCGAGGAATTGATGCAGCACCGGCAGGTGGCACACGAGCAAAAGCTATACATGTGTATTGAATGCAAAATGGGCTTTGAAGGGATGGAGCAGATGCGCGACCACGCCAAGAAATTCCATTCGTACAACAGGATTAAAGAAAAGAACTAGATAGCTTTGAGCTGCTTTACTATTGGCGGCCTGGCTTTTCGAAATACCCTGAACCCGCAGATGCATTTTATCTCTGGCAATCTTGACAATTCTTCGACGGTCACCGGCGTCCCGCAGCGCATGCATTCATAGGTAACATCGCCGCCTGCGTTTGAAGCTGCCATCCTGGCTCTGGGTCGTCTCGCCCACATTTTAAGCTATAGTAGAATGCGGCTGGAGGTGCTTGTTCTGCCTGATGGCTGACTGCGCTGCTGCCAAAATGGCGATCGGTATCCTGTGAGACGAAGCGCTGACATAATCGAGGCCGGCGGTGCTGCAGAACTCTATTGAACGAGGGTCGCCGCCGTGCTCGCCGCAAATACCGATCTCGATGTCCTTTTTCACTTTCCTTGCCATGTCAACCGCCATCTTCATCAGCCTGCCCACACCTCTTGTGTCTATACTCTGGAAAGGGTTCACGTTCATAATGCCCTTTTCCAAGTAGAACGGCAAGAACTTGCCCTCGGCGTCCTCCCTGCTAAAGCTGAAGGTGGCCTGCGTAAGGTCGTTCGTGCCAAAGCTTATGAAATCGACAAGATGCGCGATGTCGTCTGCCACCAGGCACGCGCGCACCACTTCGATCATGCTGCCAAACTTGATCTTTAGCTTTATCCTTTGCCGGTGCTCCACTTCCCGCTTGACCGACTCGAATATCTGCCGCACGGCTGCAAGCTCTTCCACCAGGCCCACCTGCGGCACCATTATCTGGGGCTCGACTGCCACGCCCTCCTTTGTCAGCTCGGCGGCTGCTTCGCATACAGATCTTATCTGGGTCTCGTAAATTTCCGGGAACGAGATGCCCATCCTGACTCCCCTGTGGCCGAGCATCGGGTTTATCTCGGACAGTTCGTGCACGCGGTGAAGCACCTTTTCCATTCGCGCGATCTCGGATACTTTGCCGCCGCCAGACTTCATCTCAAATATCTTTTGCATCAGGTCTTCCTCTTTTGGCAGGAACTCGTGTAGCGGCGGGTCAAGCAATCTAATAGTGACTGGAAGGCCCCGCATTTCTTTCAGGATCGCCTTAAAGTCTGACCTCTGCAGGGGCTCGAGCTCTGCAAGCGCTTTTCTGCGCTCGTCCTCGTCCTCTGCCATTATCATGTTGACAAACTGCATTATCCTGTCGTGCTGGTTGAACATGCGTTCCGTCCTGCAAAGCCCAATCCCTTCCGCGCCGTACTTAGCCGCCAAGGTCGCGCTTGTTACCGTGTCGGCGTTTGCCCTTATCTTGATGCCCTTCATCTCCGAGGACCATTGCAGGAGCTCCTTGAACTCGGACGAAACTTCCGGCTCGACCGTCGGGACCTCACCGGCGTAAACCCTGCCCGTTGAGCCGTCTATCGTTATTTTCTCGCCCTCGCTTGCCGCCTTTTGGTCGCCCACGCTAAAGCTCCTGCCGTCAAAGTCAATCTCTATCTGCGAGCACCCCACTACGCAGGGCTTGCCCATCCCGCGCGCAACCACCGCCGCGTGAGAGGTCTTGCCGCCGCGACTCGTCAGTATGCCTGCTGACTGGAAGAATGCAGGCACGTCGTCAGGCTTGGTATCCTCCCTTACGAGGATCACCTTTTCGCCCTTTTTGCCAAGCGCCTCTGCGCGAGCAACGTCAAATATTGCAATGCCACTCGCCGCGCCGGGCGACGCGCCGACGCCTGTCGCAATCGCCTTTTGCTTTGCGTGCGAGTCTATCCGGCGGTACAGGATTTGCTCAAGGGCTTCCGGGTCTATGCGTTCAAGCGCCGCCGTCTTGCTGATGAGCCCTTCGTGGTAGAGGTCGATTGAAGTTTTGACTGCCGCAACTGCGTTCATCTTTGCCGCCCTTGTCTGTAGGATGTAGAGCTGACCTTTTTCGACGGTGAATTCTACGTCCTGCGACTCCTTGAAGTGTTTCTCTAATTTTTCGCATACTTTAAGCAACTGCTGGTAGATGTCCGGCATTTCTCCAACAAGCAAGTCGATGTGGTTGGGCGTCGCTTTGCCCGATACGACGTCCTCGCCCTGCGCGTTCACGAGGTAGTCGCCATACAGCCGCTTTTCGCCCGTCTCAGGGTCACGGGTGAACACAACGCCGGTGCAGCTATCACCACCCATGTTGCCAAATACCATCGCCACTATTGTCACGGCAGTTCCACCGGCCATATCGGGACTGATGCTGTACTGCTTGCGATACTCCACAGCACGCTTGCCCATCCACGACCTGAACACCGCGTCGATGGCAAGCTCTAGCTGCTTGTACGGGTCGGAAGGGAATTTCCTGCCAGCATCTTCGCAGAACGACTTGAATGATGTTGCAATGCCCTTGACGACCTTGGGGCTTGACAGGTCCTTGCCGGCAAGAATATTGTCAAATTTCCTGTCGTCTATGCCTAGCACGATTTTGCCGAACATCTGGATAAACCGCCGGTACACGTCCCACGCAAACCTCGGATCGTTGCTTTGCCTTGCAAGGCCATCGACTGTTTCATCGTTGAGGCCGAGGTTGAGTATCGTGTCCATCATGCCGGGCATCGACTCGGGGGCGCCGGAGCGCACTGACACAAGGAGCGGGTTTTCGGAATCACCGAATTTCTTGCCGATGATGCTTTCAAGGCGCTTTATTGATTTCCGAACCTCGTCCATTAGGCCGTCAGGCATGCGCCTGCCCGCTTCGTAGAACTTTTCGCAAATCTCGGTCGTGATTATAAATCCTCGCGGGACCGGCAGGCCAAGCCTCGTCATTTCCACAAGCCCAGCGCCCTTGCCCCCAAGAAGCATCTTGTTCCTACCATCTGCCTCGTCGAAAAAATATATTGACTTGATAGCGGCCGGGGCCCTGCCAAAACCTTCTTCAGACATACAAGATCATGATCAGCCCTACGCTGGCTTAAAACGTTGTGCACTTACCGATAATTTCAAATCTTGCCGCACGCTGTTAAAGTGGGGCTGGGTCGGCTGGCGTCATTCGGTGATCGTATTGTCTGATATTTTGCCAGTTCCGTTGCTCGTACAGATTTTGGATTTGTTTGGCACAGCGGCGTTTGCGGTAACGGGCGCGTTCAAGGCAATCGAGCACAAGTCCGATATTGTCGGCATAATCATACTTGCAACCATGACCGGTGTAGCCGGTGGAATAATCCGCGACGTCATCTTTGGCAGGATACCGCCGCTTGCAATAATCAACCCGCTTTACCTCATAATCAGTGTGGCGACAGGCGTCGTGATATTCTTTCTGTATCGCATGCTCAAAAAGCACTGGAACCTATTCCTGAAGTTTGACGCAATAGGGCTCGGGGTATTCACGGTAATTGGCGCGACTTTTGCATACAACCTGTTTGGGCTGAACTTTCTTGCAATGGCGTTTGCAGGAGTTCTTACCGCGGTCGGCGGAGGCATTTTGCGCGACGTGTTTGTGAACGAGGTTCCGATAGTGTTTGTCAAGGAGCTGTACGCCTCTGCAAGCTTTATCGGCGTCGTGATATTTTTCGGGCTCCTGTCTGCCGGCGCAGACCTGAACCTCGCCGCCATACCGAGCATTGTCGCAGTGACGGCTCTCAGGCTGCTTGCTATGAAATACAACTGGAACCTGCCCCGCCCGAGAATCTGAATTCGGAAAAATCTTAGCAGAGGAGTATTCGAAGGTTTTGTAGCTACAAAGCCATCTTGCGCAGCCCTGAAAGCCGGTAAGTAGGTCATGCTATACATCATTATGCTCTCCAACGAGCTCACGCTTTCCCCGAGTATGCCCGATGAGTCAGGATGCAACGACTTTGTGGGTTCCTTTTCCTGCATATCTGTAACCAACTGCTTATTGCTATCGCGCTTGAACTGTTTCCGTATCTTGTTCAGCTTCGTGAAAGCGTAGATAAGCCCTATTAAGTTCAACAATATGTAAGCTGCCACAAGAACAAGAACATAATTGCTAAAGGACTCCGGTATTATTGTTTGAATTATGGCATAACCCACAGAACAAAAGTGGTTAGATGTTACCAAATAGAAGTTGGACATTTATGCATCAGAATCCATCTCCCAAAAGCCGATCTACATAATAACGACTGGAATTGTCATGACTAGTAATTAATGCCGAGATCGCTTGTTCCGAGACAACAACATGTAAGAAAACCTTTGAAAAAGCTTGAAGGAATGAACCTATTATTCTGCTGCGATAATGATGACTGCGCAAGTTACCTCTTGCAGCATGGCCTGAGAGACAAGGTAGACTTGGTCTACATTGACCCTCCATTTCATTCAGGTGGGCGCTACTTCCATCGTAATCAGAACTGTTCAACCATTGCTTTTGAAGACATTTGGAATGGTCACGATTACCTAGAAATGATGCGCTCAAGACTAGACAAGATCTGGTGTCTTATTTCTCCAACCGGTTCAATCTTTATACATCTTGATTGGCATGCTGTCCATTATGTCAAGGTAATGATGGATGAGATTTTTGGTCCAGAAAACTTTAGAAACGAAATAATTGTAAAGCGAGGACGTAGGAAAAACCTTCAGTACCAGTTTAATTCAATCGATAGAATGCATAATGCTTTTGATTCCATACTCTGGTATTCAAGATCAAAAGAAACAAAGTTTCAGCTACCTCTTGTCGAACAAAAGTCAAAAGCAAAGTGGATGGGGTTCTGGAGCAACGTAAATCGTCCTACAATGCGCTATGAGATCTTTGGTTATACCCCTGAAAGAGGTCAGTGGAAATGGTCCAAGGACAGAGCACTCCGCGCAATCGCAAATTATGGATTGTATGAAAAGGAATTTTCTTCCCAGATGTCACTTGAAGAGTATTGGCGGCTATCCGAAAGAAAATTAGAATTTATCAGAAAGCGTAAAGGAGTAAAATATGCCGAATATTGGATTCCTCTCAAGAGTCACAAAATTTTAGACAACATTTGGCTTGATATTGAGGCATACAATTATTCGACCGGATACGCAACCGAAAAACATGAGGAACTATTAGGGAGAATAATAGACCTATTCTCGAAACCAGATGGCCTAATCGCAGATTTCTTTTGCGGATCGGGTACTGCACTTGTTGTTGCACAGAAGCTTGGGAGAAAATGGATTGGATGCGATTTGTCACCAATAGCTATTTCGGTGGCAAAAAAGCGACTCTTTGATGCCAGCTATGAAGAGATAAGATTATAGTGAATGGTAACTTCGAAGTCTACATATTCTAGGAATCGATTGTTCCCTATCTAGCAGGTAGTGAGATAAGACAATATTTGTCAAGTTCTGTTTTTCCTTCTAGTTGCTCCTTCTTGCCTTGCTGATCCTTCCATATTTCTCATAACAACGATAACAAAGCTCATTATAGACTACCTCAGCATCCTGGTGGCATTTCGTACATAAAAGCGTCCGGCATTCACTTTCCAACTGGCATAGGTTTTGATTGAAGAAGGCTCGCCACGTGCCACGCGTATGCAGCGTCTTCGAGTTTGAATTCGTGCGAATGGATCATGTGACCCATGAATTGATCTTCGGTTGTAAGTGGTGTCTTGCAAAGCTTGCACATAACCGTTGAGTCTGTCATAATTCGTTCTCTTAGTCCAATATTCAATCTTATTTGATTGTATGTAAGATTTCCTACACTAGAAACTGAGACTGGACCAAGAAACAATTCCTGCAAGATTTGCCGGACAACATAATGCGTAGTGCCGCCACGCAATCAAAACTAAGCACTGTTTGAGCACTGAGCACATCTCCTAAACTATCAGAAATGCATTCCATATTCTGTAAGTCATCGACTATGCGCTTTGTGACGAGTCCAGCGGATCCCCCGCACCGACTTAATATACATTAATTAGACTGAAGCGTCGTCAATCCACCTATATGACTAAAGGGCAGTCTGCGGAGTATGAAACCTTGCTCAAGAGGCTGTATGATAAGCTTGGCAACACTGTAAAGAAGGAAAAAGCTAGGCTCGAAATCCCTGCTCCGCAAATAGTATGGGTCGGCAAGAACACCATCTTTCGCAATTTCGGTGAATTTCCAAAAGCGTTGCGAAGGGCCCCAGAGAAGCTTTTACTCTACCTCAATAAAGAGCTCGCTTCTGCCGGCTACATTGCTGGCGAGCGCGTTATATTCCTTGGTCGAAAAACACCTTCATCGTTTCAAGCCCTTATCGACCGGTACGTTAAAGATTACGTCCAATGCCCGGTGTGCAGCAGCCCTGATACACATACAGAAAAGAGCAAGCCAAAGGTGGCATTCTTGATTTGCGAAGCATGCGGCGCCAAATCCTCGATAAAGGGTAGCTATGCTTAATGAATAAACAGAAGATCGATGTACGGTAATTGTAACATCATGCGGAAAAAAGGGAATGTAACACAGCGACCAATGCTTTTGAGCGCTAGACCTCATCCACAACGACATTGAATGTTCCATGGTAGCCTCCCACTAGCTCTGTAAAGCTGAGCATCAGGTGCTGGCCGGCATTGCTCTGAATTAGTCCGTCTGTCGAGCCGCCCGCGTAAATTCCGTCTTCTTCATTTACCATGTCAACCGGACCATGATCGCTATATGGAGTTAGGGTGTGCACTTTCTCATTTGCTGAATTAGGCAGGTAGAATTGGGAAGTCCACTTGAATGTTTCCTGCGATCCTTCAAAAGACCGTACCTTGACGTGAATGCGGATCGCTCTACCCTCATACCAACCTGGATAAATAGTAGTAAATTGAACAGTTCCGTCACCATCTGACAGTTCGTATCCGCGGAGAAAATTTTGTCCTGAAGTACTAGCATCCTGAACGCCAGAGTATACTCCCTGCGAGTTTGCGTGCCAGATGTCTACCTGCGCACCACTTATGGGAGTGCAAGCGCCATCGTCCACACCATAGATGTTAAGCGTCAAAGTCAATGGTATGCCTTCTTCGACCGAGCCATCCGAGGTGTCAGACGTGATGTCAGAGCGGTTCGGCATCCCGTCTACAAAGTAGGGACCTTCGGTCTGTTGTGGCGTGCCTTCGATCTCGACTAGCGATGGCGTCAGAGTGCATCTAAGGTTTGTCGAGGTACCAGCTTGAGATGCAGGCTGTCCAGACTGCTCGGTGGGAGGAGCACCAGCTTGCCCTGGAGGACCTCCCGTTGGCCGGGGCATTGCAATAGGCAACACGAACAATCCCACCAGCACTAGTGCTACAACTATTCCGGCTAGGATTGGAGCCCGTTTTCTGCTTTTCTTTGTTGGAGCTTCAGCCGCTGTCTTTTCGGCAGGACGCTTGTTCCTCCTGATTTCGTGGGCAATGATCGCAGCTGTCAACCCGATGAATGCAGCCTGAAAGATTTCAACAGCAATAGATATTGTATTTGTTCCGCCGGCTCTGCCAGTTATGGGATTGCCCGGCACTCTTGTTATAAGGAACAGGGCCATGAGTACTGCGGTTCCTCCGATTCCTATTGCATACCACCGTATGCCCCATCTCCTTATCATCGGAATAATCCAAAATACCTGCGCGATTCCTCCAACGATGAACAAAATACCTTGATTAACATTGAATCCCAAGTTGTTTGGGCCAAGCATAAGATGTGACATTCCAGCTATTGCAGATGCCGCAGCGGCTGCATAGTAGAGTCCATTCTTCGCAATTGTCATGCCAGTTCCCCTCGACTAAAGTCCAACGTGCTTTTAAGCAATATTTATCATTGGTCTTTGATCTCACTTTTTGATCACCCTGGAAAAAGGACGGAAGAAGGCGCAGTAGGCTATATCATATTTCGCTTCTTTCGCCGGTTGCCCTTCACTGACGCGAAAATGTCAGTGATCGCATCGCTGGACTTTGAAGGGTAGTCGCTACAGGAATCGCTCTGCATGTTATCCGGCAAGAAGGACACCGAGGACTCGACGCACTTGCAGAGGTGACAATAAAACATTGAAAATGTCATTGCCTTATGTTGGTTATTTGGATGGCCGCATTTGTCACATACCATATTGGTGGTCAGCTTTATGAGGAATCCGGTTGCCGAGATAATAAACAAATAGGCGTAGTAACCCACCCCATACAACGCCAAATGACACTATGTTCTACCTGTCGTCAAAAAGTCATATAAGTACAGATCCCTTAGCCATGTACTAACGACTGAAAGGTCGTGCTGATTTGGTGATAACGACGGTTGTTTGATCATGGCGTTCATTTCATGAAATTCTGCCACCCTTTTCTTTATGGCATGATTCCTGCTGGACACATGCTCCTCAACCAAAGAAGAGCCAATGACTTCATCGCAAATGTTGCACCTGAAATTAGTACCTAATTCCGTGTTCATATCCGATAGGAATAGAACTATGCAAGCGCTATCTGTTACAACACCAATTGAGCTTGGCGCATTCGTCAGCTATTTTTGATCCGGAGCTGAGTTGTCGCGAATTTTGTCCAGCATATACTTTAGGTCAGGGTCGCATGTCAGCCTATCCAGGAACCCTCTAATTAACTGGCGCGTGGTGCGCTCTGCTGCACCTTGACCTCAATGCTGAGTGTTGACGACATAGTGATGCACAAATGGACTGATGTAGGTCGAGCATACGTCGGCAATCCAACTAAACAGCGTTGCAGTAGTCCTGTCTTCAATCATTCTCTGCCGCTTTTCTTCAAACGTTTTGGCGATAACGCGCACATTGTACAGGTACATCTTCTTTCCAGTCTTTTCTTCGACGCCGGTTAGAAGCACAGAATCACGATCATCATAAACAAGTCCAAAGGAAGCGTTGAATGGCATCTTTGCGTGTTTTGATTTTGCGGCATATTCGAATAGCTCGTCCATTAGAGCCTTGAGGAGGGCGTAAAAGCGTTCTGTGCTCCTTTGCTTTTCATCTTTTCGACTCACCTCACGAATCTAGTATTGGAAGGTTAAAAATCGACCGCTCCTGAGGAGCGTGCAAATGTCTGTAAAAAATACGAGAGTGATTGCCTCAAATACCTAAATTTTACAATTTTAGTCTCAAAGCTCGCTTTGTATGAACTGTTTTCACTCATAAATAGGACAAATTTGACTAATGGTGATAAGTATCAACCAGGATTAACCTCAGCATGACAGCAATAATGTCAGTCCGTGAATCTGTAGCATCGAGAGGCAACTTTACTACCGGCCAGAGCTGGGGCGCACTGAGGAAGGCATGGAAGGGATACAGGATCGCCAAGGTACAGGGCGACAACGCAAGGATGAGAGAATATGCCACCAAAATCAGGAAGCTTCAGGGAGAGCTGAGCATAAGCGTTGCCTCATTCCCGCACTTAGGAATTACCTAAGTGCTACCTTTTTCTTTACCCATAAATTGAGTCATTATTATCCGCAAGTTGCTGTTTGAGCTTTATCTCGATCTGTGCCTTTGGCAGCGCGCCTATCATGGTTTCGACCGCCTTGCCTCCCTTGAAGATCATCATGGTGGGAATGCTCTGGATCCCATGCGAAGCGGCAATCATTTGATTCTCGTCGACGTTGACTTTTCCAAATGCCACCCTGCCGGAATAGTCTCTTGCTAGCTGTTCAATTATCGGCGAGACGATCCTGCACGGCCCGCACCAAGGAGCCCAAAAGTCCACGAGCAAGATGGGATATTTTGCAATCTCGATCTTAAAATTAGAGTCGGTAAGAGTTACGGGCGCGGTCAGGGAAGACATCATCGCCTTTGCTGATACCGCCTTTTGCAGTTCAGCCAGCTTTTTCTGCTTGATTGCCTCAAGCTCGTCGTCAAAGCTCATGCATTCACTAGACCCTAATTTGCCTATAATCCTTTGGAGGCCGATACGTAATTATTGTCTGATCGGCTTTTGAGACATGCCTTGGAAGATGAAGAGACTCTAGAGCAGCCTGAGGATAGGCCAGTTGAAGATCTGGAAGCACTGAGGACAGAACTCCAGTCAACCAAAGACGAATTGAGAAAGGCAAAAGAAACCTCGGAGGGCACACTCAATAAACTAAAGTACCTAATGGCGGATTTTGACAACTATCGCAAGCAGATGGAAAGGCAGCTTGCCTCAAAGGCAGAATCTATCAAGGCCGAATTATTGTTAAGGTTTCTCGGCATACGGGACGACTATGTCCGGGCGCTATCGGTCGCAAGGCAGGCCAAGTCAGAGCCAGTGGTCATCGAGGGCCTTGAAGGAATATTGAAAAACATCGACTCTATGCTTGCCTTGGAAGGCGTGAGGGAGATCGAGACGGTAGGGACGCCCTTTGACCCGAACGTTCACGACGCCATAGCCCACTCTGAGAGAGATGACTTGGCCGAGAACACCGTGACTGCCGAAATTAGGAAGGGCTACATGCTCGATTCAAAGGTGCTAAGGCCTAGCCTGGTTGAAATTTCAAAGAAGATAGTTAAAAATAGCGTTTCTGATACTAAACAAGACGATAGAGGAGAATAGCGAATGGCAAAGATAATAGGCATCGATCTAGGGACCAGCAATTCGGCAGCTGCAGTATTGATTGGCGGCAAACCAACGATAATCCAGGCAGCAGAGGGCACATCGGTAGGCGGCAAGGCGTTTCCGTCGGTGGTGGGGTTCACCCGGGACGGCCAGCTAATAGTGGGCGAGCCCGCTCGCCGCCAAATGATTTCAAACCCTGAAGGCACTGTCATTGCTGCAAAGCGCAAGATGGGAACCGATTTCAAGTTCAAGGTGTTTGGCAAAGAGTACACGCCGCAGCAGGTATCATCATTCATTCTGCAAAAGATCAAGAGAGACGCAGAAGCATTCCTCGGCGAGACAATCGAGAAAGCGGTGATTACGGTGCCGGCGTATTTCAATGACAACCAACGCCAGGCGACAAAAGACGCAGGAGAAATTGCAGGCCTGCAGGTGGTCAGGATAATCAATGAGCCAACGGCGGCGTCGCTTGCCTACGGCCTTGACAAGGCAAGCAAGGACCTGAAGATAATGGTCTTTGACCTTGGCGGGGGCACACTCGATGTCACCATAATGGAAATGGGCGGCGGCGTCTTCCAGGTAAAGAGCACATCCGGCGACACGCAGCTTGGCGGGACAGACATGGATAACACGCTTGTAGAATATGTCGTGCAAGAGTTCCGCAAGCAGTCGGGCCTTGACGTACGAAACGACAAGGCCGGAATGATGAGGATAAGAGACGCCGTGGAAAGGGCAAAGATAGAGCTTTCAAACGTCGTCACGACTGAAATCAACTTGCCATTTCTGGCATATGACCAGTCATCGGGTCCGAAGAACATGATCCTGCAATTGACAAGGGCAAAGCTGGAAGAGCTGCTCAAGCCGATAATCGACCGGTGCAGGCAGCCTATGCAGCAGGCGATGCAGGACGCCAAGATGACTCCGGCAGACGTCGACAAGATAATCCTCATCGGCGGACCCACAAGAATGCCGATAGTGAGGCAGTTCGTGGCATCGGTCATGAATAAAGAGCCCGAGCGCGGCATAGACCCGATGGAGGCAGTGGCCATGGGTGCCGCGGTTCAGGGCGCGATAATCGCCGGCGATGTTTCGACAGACATACTACTTGTAGACGTGACCCCGCTCACGCTGGGAGTAGAGGTGCTGGGTGGCCTAAAAGAACCTTTGATCGAACGCAATACCACGATCCCGACGAAAAAGAGCAAAGTGTTTACAACCGCTGCTGATTACCAGACTGCGGTGACGATACATGTTGTACAGGGCGAGCGCCCGATGGCGACTGACTGCGTGTCTCTTGGCATGTTCAATCTGTCAGGCATACCTCCCGCGCCAAGGGGCGTGCCGCAGATAGAAGTGACGTTTGATATTGACGCAAACGGCATACTGAACGTCACCGCAAAGGACATGGCAACCCAGAAGGAAGCCAAGATCACGATAACCGCAAACAACAAGCTGTCAAAGGACGAAATTGAAAAGCTAAAGCGCGACTCGGAGCAATTTGCCGAGGCCGACAGAAAGAAAAAGGAAGAGGCGGAGGTCCGCAACCAGGCAGACAACCTCATTTACGCTGCTGACAAGCTGGTTAAGCAGGATCTGAAGGACAAGGTAAAGCCTGAGCAGGCCGAAAGAGTCAACAAGCTTACACAGGAGCTGCGCGACGCGATTGCAAGCAACAACACGGAAAATATCAAGGCCAAGATTCAGGAATTGCAGAGCGTCCTGGCAGAGATTAGCACAGCGGCGTACCAGAGCACCGGCGCAGCGCCATCTGGAGCTGCTGGCCCGCAGGCGGGAGCTGCAGACGCAGGTGCCGGGTTTGAAGGTAGTGGAAGTGCAGCAGGGCCCAACCCCAACCCATGACAGTACAGCATGGTGAAAAGCAGTGAGCAGTGGCAAGCGGGACTATTACGAAATTCTTGGTGTGCAAAAAGGCTCTGGAAAAGAAGAGATCAAGAACGCTTATCGCAAGCTGGCACTTCAGTTCCACCCTGACAGGAACAAGGACAAGGCCGCGGAGGAAAAGTTCAAGGAAATATCAGAGGCATATGCCGTACTGTCTGACGATGAAAAGCGCAAGCGTTACGACACCCTCGGCCATGTCGGGCCGGAAGAGGTGTTCCGGGGCTCTGAGGCAAACTTTGACGAGATATTCCGCGACATGGGATTTGGTGGCTTTCGAGACATATTTGAGCAGATGTTTGGTGGCCGACGCGGCGGATTTTTCGGCGGCGACGACCTCTTTGGCTTTGGAGGCGGCCGGCGAAAAGGACGCGACATTGTCTACGATATGGAGCTTACGCTTGAAGATGTGTTGAAGGGCAGGAAGGAGGAGGTCGACGTGCCGCGCCTTGGCAGGTGCGACACCTGTGGTGGCAGCGGGGCCGCGCCCGGCACAAAGGCCCGCAGGTGCACGGTGTGCGACGGTCAAGGTCAGACAAGGCGCGTCCACAGCCGGAACAGCTTTTCCACAATTATCACGATGGAGCCGTGCAAGACTTGCCAGGGCCGCGGCCAGATAATCGAAAGGCCGTGCGGGAACTGCAAAGGCGCAGGCAGGGCAGAGCAGGTGAAAAAGATAAAGCTTGAAATCCCGCCGGGTGTGGAGGACGGCACTGCGTTTCAGCTGCGTGGCGAGGGCGAAGTCTCAGATTCTGGAATACCGGGAGACCTTGTGGTCAGGCTGCGTGTTGCGCCGGATCAAAGGTTTGAAAGGCTCGAAGATGGGCACCTGATCTACAACCTGGATGTCAAGTTCACCGACCTTGCACTTGGCACCGAGCTCCAGGTGCCGACGCTCGAAGGGTCCGAAAAGCTTAAGATCCCGCAGGGGACAGCCGCAAACGCCATTCTCAAGATAAGGGGCAAGGGGCTCCCCCGCTACGGCCGCTCTGGCAGGGGCGACCTACTCGCGAGGATAAGTGTCAAGGTCCCCGGCAAGCTGAGCGAGAGGCAAAAGTCGCTCCTTAAGGAGCTCGACAGGGAGCTTGACGGGAGCTGAAACCATACTTTAAAATAGAATTACCGCCGATTTTCTAACATGTCGTCACCGTTTGATGAATGGTTTGGCAAGAGAAGGCGCATCGGATCCTGGTTCCCGGACATTGACGAAATGATGAAGGAAATGGAAAAGATGATGCAGGAGGCGTTCAAGAACGTCGAGCAGCAGGTCCCCAAGAATCTCATCAAGGAGCGCAAGCTGGACGACGGCACCGTGGTCCGCGAAATGGGCCCGATCGTGTATGGATATTCTGTCAAGATTGGCCCAGACGGCAAGCCCGAAGTAAGAAAGTTTGGTAACGTCAACTCCTTTCCAAACGTGCTTGGCGGCGGGCTTGCAGTCAAGGAAGAGCGCGAGCCCCTAGTGGACGTAATAAAGGGCAAGGACGAGCTGCGTGTCGTCGCCGAAGTGCCGGGCGTCAACAAGGAAGACCTGCGCGTGACGGCCGACGAAAGCTCGCTTACCATCGAGTCGCTGACGGGCCAGCCGCGCTACCACAAGCGCGTCGAGCTGCCGGAAATAGTAGATCCCAAGACTGCGAAATCAACCTACAAAAACGGCATCCTTGAAGTGTCGTTCAAGCTTAAGGGCAAGAGCAGCTCTGGCGTATCCATCAACATCGAATAGCCGCACAAAACGATATTATATTCGCTAGACGGCAACGAGCGTGTGCGGGGGTCGCCCAGCCCGGTCAAAGGCGTGAGATCAGATCCTCTGACGCGATGCTCAGATGTTGCAGTTTGACTGGGACACCTCATCCCTTAGGGGTTCGTGGGTTCAAATCCCACCCCCCGCACCTTTGATTTTTATACGTAGTGCAGCGTCAATTGATGCATGAGCTCTATTGCAATTGAATACTATAACAGGAAATTCGGCGACGACAAGTCTGCAGCTTTCATTCACCTCGTGAGAGAGATAGGCGAGATCGCGTTTGCCATGGAAAAGAACAACGTCGAGCACGCCAAGATGGAGATAACAGAATCCGCGGCCCTGCTCTACTACCTGGCGACAAAATATGATCTCGACCTCGACGTCAACATGAAAGCTGTATATGCCAAAAAGCTGGAAAAGCTAAAGACCGATACATGATCACGCTCCGCAACGACGTTGACGCAATACCCGCGATACTGTACGAAACTTTCAAGGTCCCGGCGTTCAAGCGGGACTATAACGAAGCGTTTGGCAGAATAGCCAACATACTTTACCGCTACGGCATCGCGGAAAACCCGCGCAACCTAAGATTTCGATTTATCCTGTGCATGCAGGAATTCTTTGACTGCACACCACAGGACCAGTGGCGCGTAAAGGACCCGGCGTTTGTAAAACAGTCGGAGGATTTCGCGATAGCGAAATTCCGCGAATGGGTAATCGAGCAGATCACTTAGCCGCCGCCTTGCTCTTTGCTACCCACTGCTCGTACATCTTTATCAATTCATCAACGTCATTGCTGTTTTCAGAGTACGTGATGATTACTCCAAACCTGCCCTTGCCGTCGTGCCCCCTTGCGAAATAGCCCCAGAACGTGTCGGGCAGCCTCTCAAAATTCGACCTGGTGTTAGACACGCCCATCAGGTTCTTGGCCACCGTATCGATTACTCTGACCGCGTCTTCCGCTTCTATCATACTGTTGTGACACCATAGTCATTTAAAATACCTGCCGGGGTTCAAATAGCATTGCTGCGTATATTGAGCCATGAAGACAAGGTGCGGCCATTCTGAGAGCAGGTCGTATGCTCAAGCCCACTATGGGCTATGCAGGAAGTGCCACTCCAACTTTGCCTACCTTGTAGAGCTGGAGGGAAAGCACGGCGAGGACGCGCTGGTGGAGTACTGGTACTCGCAGATACTTGCCAACCTTTCAGTGTCAAGCGACGCCGGTTGCCTTATCGATCACCTTATCGAATTTTACCAGCGCAAGCTGACCGAGATCCCTTCAAAACAGCGCTACATTACGAAGATGCTCTACATGCTCCGCTCGGTCAAGGAACCCTTTGACGCAAGCAAGCTTGTTTGATCACTGCACCCTTTCTACCAATTCAAAGACCTTGCTCATTACAGGAGGTTCGCCCTGTGGGTCCCTGACGTAGAGCGAAGCACAGCAGTTGGCAAACAGCAGCCGCTCCTGCGAATCCAACCCGGCAAGGTAGCCTACAATGTCCGCCGCGTCCCACGAGTCGCCAGCGCCAGTCAGCGTTTTTGAGTCGACCCTGATCGCGTACACGAACGTGCTTTCCTTCCCGTTGGACCACGCAGCCCCTGCCTTTGTGTGGAGGTCGGTGCTGATGCCAACTTTCTCCGCGAGCTTTTTGGCCGCATTTTTGATTTCGTCCGCGCCGTAGCTGGGCCCTAGCAGGCGCCCGAGGCCGAGCGCGTCTGCGAGCGAGTTGCACTCGTTTTCGTTAATGCTGAGGCAGTCAATCATGCCGGCAAGCTTGCCAAGCGAGTCGCGAAAATCCTGCTTCCTTGTTTCTACGTCTGCAGGGTCGATGAAGTGGAATGCACTTGGCGAGTTCCTGAACGAAAACTCGGCAAGCTCGGTGCCCTTTTGGTTGCTGGCCCAGTTGACTATCATGACGCCATCGGCGTTTTTCAAAATAGCCCTGTCGGATTCGGAGCCAAGTTTCTCAGGGCCGAAATTTGCATTATCGCCAACGTCGCTCACCATCACGTTCACCCGCGTGTCTTCATGTGGAAACTCGAACGCGGTGGTGAGGCCGCTCCTGCCGCCGGCTATCCTGAGGGTCGCTCTATCGCCAAACTGCGAAAACGCCTGCCTTATCATTGTGGCGCCTATTTCGTCTGCAACGGTAAAGAGCGCGACCTTTACCCCAAGCTTCGCAAGGCAGTAAGCAACATTGACTGCGTTGCCTCCCTTGACGTCTGTTGTTGGGACGCCTCTGACGCTTCCGCCTCCCCTCTTCGCCTTTTCGCCCAGCGCGTCGAATAGCTTCTCCTTTGACTCGAGCCGGATTATGCGGTCGACAAAAAAGTCTGGCATCACTACTATCGAGCCGACGATGCTAAGCTGTTTGAGCTTTTCAATTATCGCCACAGCTGCTCAAAAGCTATAGTTGTATATGGATATTTTGAAAAAAGGGAAAAAGCGTTGGAGGTTTACTCCATATCCATGCCGCCGCCCATGCCACCCATGCCGCCGCCTGGCGGGCCGGCCGGGCCTCTGGATTTGCCTGAAGCGATCACGTCGTCGATCCTCAGGATCATGGTCACAACCTCAGTCGCAGACTTGATTATCTGCTGCTTGACCACCAGCGGCTCGAGCACATTCTGCTTGTACATGTCCGCGACCTTTGTGTTCCTGCAGTCGACGCCAGTCCACTTTGCTCCCTTGCTCTGGCTTGCGCGAAGCTCAGTCATCGTGTCTATTGGGTCCATGCCGGCATTCTCTGCAAGACTCAATGGGATTGCGTCCATAGCGTCGGCAAACTTTTGCACTGCCAGCTGAGCGCGCCCTTCCTGGCTGCTGGACCACTGCCTCAGCTCGTTTGCGATGTAGGCTTCGGGGGCTCCTCCGCCTGCGACTATTGTCGGGTGCTCCAATACGTCCTTCATGACCATGAGTGCGTCGTGCATTGACCTGTCAGCTTCGTCGACTACCCTCTGCGATCCGCCTCTTATCAGGACGCTGACCGACTTGGGATTCTTACACCCCTCGATAAAGACCCACTTGTCGGTCTCTACCTTGCGCTCTTCGACAAGGTTGGCAGAGCCCAGATCCTTCGCCGTCAGATCGTCGAGGTTGTTGACAACCCTTGCGCCGGTTGCGCGGGACATTTTCGTCATGTCCGACTCTTTGACCCGTCTGACCGCAAGGATGCCTGCTTTTGCCAGATAGTGCTGGGCGATGTCGTCAATGCCCTTCTGGCAGAGCACGACATTTGCGCCGGCCGACTTGACCTTGTCGACCATCGATTTTAGCATCCTGTTCTCTTCTTCAAGAAACATCTGCATCTGCTGCGGGTCTGAGATCCTGATTTCTGCGCTCATTTCAGTCTTTTCGATTTCCAGCGCCGAGTTGATGAGAGCGATCTTGGCGTTTTCAACCCTCTTTGGCATGCCTGCGTGCACGACTTCCTTGTCAAGGACGATGCCCCTGATCAGTTTCGTGTCGCGCATCGAGCCCCCTGCCTTCTTTTCCACCTTGATATCGTCAAGGTCCACCTTGTAGCCGCCTTCAGTTTTTTCTGCGACCTGCTTTGTGGCCTCGACGACAATCTGCGCAAGGACCGGGCTGTCGTCTGACACTAGCTTTGAATCCATGCTGGTCCTTGTGATTTTCAGCAGCATGTCCTTGTCTGCAAGGTCAACTTTGACTGCGATCTTTTCCAAAAGCTTAAGCGCATGTTCTGCCGCGGCGTTGTAGCCGTCGACAATGACTGACGGGTGTACGTCCTTGTTGATCAGCTCTTCAGCCCTTTCAAGCAGCGCGCCGGCGAAAACAACTGACGACGTGGTGCCGTCGCCGACTTCGTTGTCGACAGACTTTGCCACCTCTACCATCATCTTTGCCGCTGGGTGCTGAACGTCGATCTCTTTCAGGATTGTTGCGCCGTCATTTGTTATCGTCACGTCGCCGAGGGCGTCCACGAGCATCTTGTCCATGCCCCTTGGGCCCAAGCTCGTCTTCACTATCTCTGCGATAAGCTTTGCCGCCGTGATGTTGTTCCTCTGGGCTTCCTTGCCCTTGCTTTCCTTCGTCCCTTCTCTTAAAATCAAAACTGGCATTCCGCCAGCAGTTGTTTGAATTGATGCCATACTCATCTATCACCTATAGAATAATTACACAATTCCCCATGCGTCTTTTATAGATTTTGACGCAACTCTCACATGCCAAGCCGCTTTTGCTTCTCGTTGAACTTGGCCCTGAAGCGGGGGATGTTTATTATGAACCTCTCGTGCCTGCCCTCGCCCACACGCTCAAGCCTGTCCCGCGCCTCGACCTCGAACATGATCCGCCTGCCCTCGACTGACACCACTTTAGCCTTGAGAAAGACCTCCGCCCCGACCGGGGTGGCCGCGAGGTGCCTGATGTCGACTATTGTCCCGACCGAGTCCCACTCGGGGTCTGGCACGGCCTGCTCCTTGAGGAGCAGCCGGCAGGTCTCCTCCATCTCCATTATCATCGAGGGGGTGGAGAGGACGTTCTCGCCCTTCCAAAGAAAGCTTGTAGTTTGGTTCGAGTCGACCGTTATCGTGCGCTCCTTTGTGGCGCCTACCCTGACCGCAAAATCCATGCCATAGCGATCATGAGAGATTCTTTAAAACTTGTGCCTGCGGGCGTCCAGCTTTTTCTCCTTCTCTTCCTTCACGTGGTGCAGCCTCTCTTTCTCGTGCAGGAACTGCTTGCCGCAAAAGCTGCACTTTACTACATGGTGCTTGTGTGCCTCCTTGGCGTGCTCTACAAGCTGGTCGTAGCTCCCGAACCTAGCGTGGCATTCATCGCAGTCGGTCTTCTCGCGGTGGAAGATGCCCATAAAAGATCATGCAAACTGCTGGCTATTAAGCTGCGTCATAAAAAGTAAAAAGAAAAGGTCAGGCGCCTTTTAGCGACGACGCCTCATGCTCGAGGCAATCACATAGGCCAGACCTACAGTCAGTCCAAAAGCCAGTGGTATCCATACAGGAAAAGCAGCCGCGTCTATTGATTGCTGTATCAGGGATTCGAACATACTACCTGAGGGTTTGTTGGTCTTAGTATATTAGATTTGCTGTTTGGGGTTCTCTCCAGAGGCGTCCTGCAGACGCGGATATACCTTAAATTACCCTATGAAAGAATGAAGTAGCCATATGAAGATGCAGAAGGAGATGCGCAAGTTCTGCCCTCGGTGCAAGACGCACACGGTCCAGGCGGTGGCCCTGTACAAGAAGGGCAAGGACCGGAAGGTGGCAGAGGGCGCCCGAAGGCACGCCGAAGATAAGAAAGGCTACGGCGGCCAGAAATTCCCCGAGCTAAAAAGGACTGCCAAGACCACCAAAAAGATGACTTTACGCTATACCTGTAAAACCTGCCAGTACAAGACGATGAAGCAGGGCATGCGGATCCGCAAGCTGGAGATATGACATGAAGCGAGAAAGCATCATGATACCAAAGCCAAGGAGCGCGTTCCTGTCGGTGCAGTGCGAAAAGTGCGGAGAAAAGGCAGTAGTGTTCTCACACACAACCACGAACATCAGCTGCAAGTCGTGCGGCGAACTTTTGGCCGAAAAGTCTGGAAGCCTTGCAAACATCACCGGCAAGGTCCTAGGCGCGCTGGACCAGTAATTCTGCCAGCTCCAGCTCTTCTTTTGTATTAGCATTAAGCGCGATCTCTTTTCTGTTCATCACCACGTAGCGCTCCTGCACAGTTTCCCCCGCAACCCTTGCAGTGTCAAAAACAGTGATGCCGGAATGGCAGTACCGGCCAAACACAACGCTTGGCTTGACGCCAATGTTTTCCACAAACCCTTTTTCAAGCACTATTGAAACGGCCGGTTCCTGTCTGCTCTTGGCGGCGTTGACAATGTCACTGACAGCCTGCGCGTCCAAGAGCGGGATGTCGGCCGGAACCACCATGACCTTTTCTGGCTTTAATTTCAAGAGAAGGCGCGACAGGTCATGTGGGTAGCCCCCGCCTGCAGTCTCGATCATCTCAATGCCTTTTGATTTCAGGAACTCTTTTGTCTTTGGGCTGCTGGGCGACACTGCCGCAACTATGCGGCTGAACCTGCCGGAGCCGGCAAGCGCCGACGCTGCACGCTCGACCATGGCAATGCCACCCACTTTAATCAGCGGCTTTTCCGTACCTGCTTGCATCCTGCTTGCCCTGCCGCCACACATTATGGCAGCTATCAAGAGAGAGTCATCACCAGCAGCATTGCCGGAAGCGATGATAATACAATAAGCGACGACAGCCTGGTCATCTCGTTTGATGCGCCAAGGACGTCGCCGGTTATGCCGCCAAAGCTCTTGCCAGAGAAGTACTTCATGAGCCCGGCTATTGCAAGCGAAACTCCAAGCGCGATCAGGCCAGCGTAGCTGCTGGCAAACCAAACTATCGCAAGCATGATGCCAGTGGCCGCGGCCATCTTGCGCCTATCCTTCATTGCCGCGGTAAACGGAGAGCTAAAGCCCTCCCACGCTGACAGCCCTCTGTTTGCAAGCAAGACCATGACATACTTGGCTATCACCTCGGCCGTCACGATGCTGGTGAGAATGGCTAAACTTGACGCAAAGCCGTAGTGGAACACGATAATCATGCCGGCAAAATACATGACTAATGCGGCCACCCCTGCAGAGCCGACTGCGGGGTCAAGCATCGCCTTGCGCTTTACTTCCTTGTCTCCCTTTACCATCAGCCCATCTGCAAAATCTGCCAGCGCATCAGTATGGTGGACGCCGGTAATGATCACGAGCGCGCCGGTGACAAGGAACCCGACGAGCAGGGGATGCAGGAACGGCGAGATCCCAAACGCCATCGCGCCTATCATCGCGCCTATCATCAGCCCGGCTACAGGGAACAGGTACATGTTCTTGGCGACGTAGTGTATGTCGTGACTCTGCTTGCCAGCGGGCAGTATAGTCAGAAACGCAAGCACAGATTGCACGGGCCTAAGGGATGCCAAGGAAAAGCCTCCACAAGCCAGCAAGGTACAGGATTGAAATTATCGGGGCAGACACGCCAAGGCAGAACAGGAGTGTCGTGAGCTTCATTATCGAGATCGCCGCCTTGCACTTCTCAAGGGACGCAGGCTCCTGCTCGTCACCAAGGACATAGTGGTCTACCTTTTCAAGCCGGACCCGGAGCGCCCCGGCCATAGTTGCCATGGGGTAGCCGGCGTTGGGACTGAAAGTTTTTGCGTGGTCGCGTTGGAGCATGCTGAGCGAATTCTTCCAATCTGCCCCGAGCATCTTGGCCGAAACGACCATCAGGAATGCGGTTATCCTTGCAGGGATATAATTTGCCAGAGTGTCGAGCCTTGCAGACATCCACCCAATCTCCTTGAAGTAGTCGTCCTTGTAGCCCACCATAGAGTCAAGCGTGTTTATCACCCTGTAAGCAAAGGCGCCTGCAGGGCCAATAAGCGAGTAATAGAAAATGGGAGCAGTTATCCCGTCGACCGTGCTTTCGCTTACGCACTCGATCGTCGCCGACAGTATGTGCAGCTCGTCAAGGTCGTCAGTCCTCCTCCTTACTATCATAGACAGGTTCTGTCGGGCGCCTGCCAGATCGCCGGCTTCCAGGCGGGACGTGATTGCCCGGGCGTGCCTCTCCATGCCTCTCACTGCAATCGTGATTTTCAGTATGATGGCAGACACGACAGCCAGCGCAACAATGCCGGCAAGATACATGCTCACAAATATTATGAATTGGACTGCCAGAGCAACCGCGACGACGAGCGCAACAGCAAATGCCGCGCCCTTGGCTTTTTCCGCTCCTCCCTTGAGCCTTGGCACGCAATAACTGATGAACCGGCCAAGCCACGCCACCGGATGATATCTGTTCGGCGGGTCGCCAAGCAGCCAGTCAGCGCCAACGCAGGCGGCAAGCGCCGAAAGGAGAGCCAGCATCTACAGCCCCACGACCTCCGATATCCTTTTCACGTCGGCGCTTTCTCGTATTGCCTTTGCAACGAGGTCTATCTGCCA
>DATEUD010000145.1:0-12012 GCA_035283265.1 Nitrososphaera sp. | reverse complement strand
CTTTGACGACAAAGAGTTCAAGCAGGAATACGGGATTCGCAGGTTCGTCGGGAACGCAAAGGGCAAGGACATAAAAAAGGTCCTTGTCGGGATGCCAACCTGCAACATCGCCGGCTTTAACTCCGGCTACATAGGCGAAGGCGCAAAGACGGTGCTGCCAGCGCAGGCAATGGTCAAGATCGACTTTAGGCTTGTGCCGGACATGGTGCCGGAAAAGCAGCTGAAGCGTCTAAAGAAGCACCTGAAGATGCACGGCTTTGGCGACATTGAGGTGAAATTCATCCACGGAGAGTCTGCCGCCAGGACCCCGATCCGCGACCCGTTTGTCAGGCAGGTCCAGAGGGCGGCCAGGGAAACCTTTGGCTCGGCAATAACAAGCGTGTCTTCCGCCGGCACCGGCCCTATGTACTCGTTTGTCAACGTGCTCAACGCGCCCTGCATTTCGATAGGAAGCACTTTCATGTTTGCCCGCATACATTCGCCAAACGAGTTTGCAAGGCTCGATCTTTTGAACAAGACGACAAAGTGCATCGGCAGGATAATGGAAAGGTTCGCAAGCTAGAGGGATCTGCTGCTAAAATAATAATCAAGTGGGCAATCCCATAATTGTATTGAAGCGAGGACACTTCGTTCTGAAATACGGAGCTGCACACACGCAAACTTATGGCAACAAACCAAGCTTATCTTTGTCGTTTGATTGTACCAATGCCAGCTATTATCAAAACTAGCTGCAAAGACGGAATTTCGCTTGCCGTCAAAGCCAATTTTGATTCGATGTAAACATCATACTAAACCCCCAACGCTAGACACAGCCAGACAAATAGACGTGCCCAATTATTGCATGCTGCCATAAACAATACTAGTTGCAATTGCGACAATGCCCGCTATGCTCTTTATCGCCGAGATCGCTTCTTTGAATTGTCTTTCGTCTGAAGTCTGAACTTTTACGACTAGATCAAAAGTGCTGTTGCCTTTTACTGAATGTGCTTCTAGCACACCCTGTACTTGCTTGGCGGCCTGTTCGGCCGACGATGCCAAGTCTTTTATGCACTCAACAAAGACAAATGCGAGTGTCATTCTCTATAATTAAGCCAAGGTAATTGATAAAGCTATGTGATAGCTAGGCATAGGTAAGTGTTCTAGAAGAACATGCCTTGTATGAAAAGTCCAGTTTGTTCAAAAAGTCAGGTTGGAATAAGAAATACCATGGCAGCACCTGCAATCCCTATCATGGCTATTGTAACGAGGATGGCAATCAAAATCCTATTCATTAGCACTCACTCATATAGCGGCAATTTTGTTTAAGTCATCTGAAAATTGGACTTATTTAACAACGGCAGCAGAACAAGCCGACTGGCCAAGATTCCAATAGATCCGTGCATCTTATCATTCAAACGCCGCTCGAACAGTTCATAACTGTAACAGCACAGCTGCTGCATGTTTTTATATCACAGATACGAACAAATGTTTCGAGCAAGGTAATGCCAGATAGCGACGAAAAAAGTGCAGGCGAAACCCTCACATTTTCAAGTTTAGCTATACGTAGTGCATTGTATAGACTAAGACCAACGTTCGGAATCGCGCTTGTTAATCTGCTGATTCTTGCATTGCAAGCTCATGGCTTGTCACTTGCAAGCGGCCATGCAACTTACAATCTCGCAGAAATTCAAAGCGCATTACAAAACATTTTCGGCAATGTCACGCCTATGTTCATCAAGAGTTTGAAATCGGCATTGTCAACACCAGACTAATGGTTAACACTATTGGCTGTTATTGAACAGATAAGAACCGCCTAGGTTTCTGAGGTCATAGGTTCAAAATACTGAAAACAACATTAAAACTAAGTAGAAAGCATGCCAAAAAGCAGACCTTGCTACACATGTGTCTTCGATTTAGAAGCGCATGAGAAAGAATGGATGGGGAGAGATTCGAACTCTCGACCACCTGTGTGTAAGACAGGTATCCTAACCAGGCTAGACTACCCATCCGATAAAATTGCACGTCAGCTGCGCGTATTAATAGTATTGGGAGTTGCGCGCGCAAGCTATGCAGTTTCAAGCAGGCAAGACGTATTAGGCGCGTCGCGTCACCTACTTGCATGTCGGAAGAGCACTACCACAAGCTGTCAGATCAGGAGATTCAGAAAGAAGTTGGCAAGCTCGGGGGCTGGAAAGTCGTCAATGGAAAAATAAATAAGACTTTCGAGTTCGACGATTTCGTGCAGGCGTTTGGCTTTATGACAAGGGTCGCGATGGAGGCTGAAAAAATGAACCACCACCCAGAATGGTTCAACGTCTACAACCGCGTCAGGATTGACCTCGTGACCCATGATGTCAATGGCATTAGTAACTATGACGTAAAGCTCGCGAAAACCATTGACAAAATTGGAAAGGGTTAATCATTTTACGGACAGCCTAGCCAGCGTGCTGCTCTTGCAGACCGGGCACCGCGAGGCGCCGGAGTGGTGAATGTAGGACGCGCACCAAAAGCACGCTTCGCATACCAAGAAATGAACCGGTCCTGACATTTTCCTCTGAATGTTTGAAGCATCTTTCCTATGCTGCGATTCTGCATGTTGCATAGGACAAATTAAGTGGATGCAGAATATAATTCGCGTCAAATACGCATGGCAAGCATGATAGACGCAGTTCTGGGAGGTTCCTTGCAACATTATCCGACGTACGCTCAGTCATGTGCTACTGCTGCGTCTTACTCTAATATTTGCAACTGCTTTTTGCGTATAACGTTCATTTTTTGCGTGATTAAAAGCAGTATTAAGTAGTATAGGGAGCCAATCTGCTAATGGATAACAGAATCAAGATTGGCATTGCTGCCGCAATAGTCATCGGAGTTATTGCGACTTCAATACCGACCCTTGGTATATCATTTGTCGGTAATGGCAACACTGGCGCGTCTGAGTCAAAAGTATTGAGAATCGGTTATTTCCCGAACATCAACCATGCTCAGGCAGTCATAGGTCTTGGTAACGGCGACATCCAAGAGGCCCTGGGAGAAGACGTTGAGGTAAAAACCCAGATATTCAACGCTGGCCCCTCGGCCATTGAGGCGCTATTTGCCAATCAGATCGACGTGACCTATATTGGTCCCAACCCTGCAATCAACGGTTACGTGCAGTCTAATGGCGAAGCACTGAGAATTATATCAGGCGCAGCCAGCGGAGGCGCGGTATTTGTAGTTAGAAACGACGCCGGTATTGATTCAGTAGACGATTTTGCTAACAAGAAATTTTCTTCTCCGCAGCTTGGCAATACACAGGATGTTGCTTTGCGCAAATACCTACTTGAAAATGGCTACAAAACAAGAGAAAACGGTGGCAATGTAGAGGTACTTCCGGCCAAAAACGCCGACATTGTCACCTTGATGATAAAGAAAGACATCGACGGCGCGTGGGTGCCAGAACCTTGGGGAGCCAAGCTGGTCAAAGAAGCTAATGCCCAAATCTTCTTGGACGAGCGAGAATTGTGGCCGAACGGAGGATTTGTGACTGCGCACATTATCGCCAGAACCGACTATCTAGAAAAGAACCCCGCAATAATTAGCAAGCTGCTAGAAGCACATATTGAAGAAACCAATTGGATAAACGAGCATCAAGACGAAGCAATCACTGTATTCAATATGGAGCTGGAAAAACTTACAGGAAAAACCATACCTGAAGACGAGTTTAAAGCAGGGCTCTCTAGGATGACATTGACCTGGGATCCGGTTAAGGAATCGCTGATCAAGTCGGCCAACGACGCATTTGACATCGGGTTCTTTGACGAGAGGCCCGACCTGTCAGAGATCTATGACCTGAGGCTGCTAAACGATATTCTGAGCAGAAGAGGGCTGGTTGAGATACAATGACGCAAAAGATGCACCTACATTGCAACGATTGCACCTTTAGGGTAGATTATATGCTGTGCATTAGCACGGGAATAAGACCTTGATAACATCGGAATATCAGCTAAGCGGAACGGCAGTGCTGCAGGTAAACGAAGTATCCAAGGCTTTTCAATACGCCAGTCCTGGCTCCCAGCGGCATGTAGTCCTGAACAGGATCAGCATTGACGTCAAGGATGGCGAATTTGTGACAATCGTGGGCGCGTCTGGCTGCGGAAAAAGCACATTGCTCAACATCATCGCGGGGCTTGAAAGCCCAGATTCGGGCAGCATACTGGTAAAGGGCGAGCGCAAGGTCTCCACGGACCGGGACAGGATAGTCATATTCCAGGAAGGCGCGCTTTTTCCCTGGCTCACCGTTTTAGAAAACATCGAGTTTGGGTTAAAGCTGGCAGGGAGCTCAAAAGAAAAGCGCAGGCAGGCTGCGGGCCGGTTTCTCAACATGGTGCAGCTGTCAAGGTTTGCCAATTCCTACATGTATCAGCTGTCAGGCGGGATGAAGCAGAGAGTCGCAATAGCTAGGGCACTTGCTATCGACCCAGACATCCTGCTGATGGACGAGCCGTTTGCAGCACTCGACGTGCAGACAAGGGATCTTTTGCATAACCAGCTCTTGCAGATACACGAAGCTACCAAAAAGACGATCCTGTTTGTCACTCATAACATGAACGAAGCATTGTCTCTTGGCGACAGGGTTGTAGTGCTATCGCCCAGAACCGGCGGCATAAAGAAAGAGTTCGCGATAGGCCTCCCACGTCCCCGCGACGTTGAGAGCCCAGAAATGACCGTGATCAAGAGGCAGATCCTGAAAGAGCTGGAGGAAGATTTTCAATTTGCTAGAAGAGAAACACGTACAGAAACAATCCAGTAACAGAAGCTTCGACATAAGCGATGCTGCCAACATCGCACTGTTCCTGGCGGCATTTGTGGGAATATGGCAGCTCGTGTTCCTACTTGAAATTTGGCCCGCATATTTGCTGCCATCTCCGGCAATAGTCGTCGGCACAATAGGCGACCTGACAGAAAATTCTTCACTGCCAATCGGTATTGGAATAACGATGGCGAGGCTTGGCGCCAGCTTTGCGATCTCGCTTGGCATCGGCGTAGGCGTGGGGCTTGCAATGGTCAAATTCCGCGGGTTTGGCAAGACGATGAGCTCGTTCGCAGTCGGGCTCTTGACGTTCCCCAGCATTGCATGGGTGCCATTTTCCATCGTATTCTTTGGCTTCAACGACTTTGCAATATTTTTTGTCGTTGTAATAGCATCAGTGTTTTCGGTAATGATATCAACTTATAGCTCGATCCGCAACATACCTCCGATCTACCTTCGCTCAGCGCGGAACATGGGCGCTAATGGTTTTGCACTGTTCCGGCACGTGATGATTCCTGCGGCGACACCGTCGCTCATACTTGGGATCAGGCAAGCGTGGTCGTTTGCGTGGCACGCGCTCATTGGCGCCGAGATGTTCATAGCAACCCTGTATGGTCTCGGGCACATACTGAACGTTGGGAGGGAGTTCAACAGAATGGACGACGTTATTGCCACAATGATCACTATCTTTGTGATAGGCGTAATATTTGACCGGATCATCTTCCGCAAGATTGAGGAAAGGGTAAGGTCACGCTGGGGCCTGGACCAGCACAGCGAATAGACTGTCCAGTTGAGACGATTCATGCCCAAAAATCCACAAATTAAAATATGCGCAAAATCTGCATATACTATAATTCGACATGCTTGACGACCTTGCAAAGAACAGGCTGGACTCAAAAAAGCCCCGCAAAGAGGGCGTGACCTGCACCGTAGACAAACTACAAGGTATCGACAAGGAGAATTTCTCAATGATCGCTCCGTTCATAGACGTGGTCAAGATCTACGGGGCGTTTCCGATGCTGGTATCTGAAGAGGATCTCAAGAAAAAGATCAATTTTTACCATGACTTTGGCGTGCGCGTCTCGACTGGCAGCACGATAACCGAGTTTGCGATCTCGGAAAACTCGCTTGAGAGGTTCGTCAAAGAGTCTACAAAAGCAGGCTTTGACATCATTGAGGTTGGCGAGAACAGCACCGACCTTCTGATGGAGCAAAAGAAAAAGATAAGCGACGTAATAAAGTCAGCCGGCCTCGAGTTCCAGTGGAAGGTGGGCAAGAAGGACCCTCGTCACCAGCTCGGGATCGACGATACCCTTGACAAAATAGCCGAGGCGGCAAAATTGGGCTCAAAGAAAATAGTGCTTGAGGCAAACGAGGGGATCAACGTCGGCATTTACGACGAGAAGACTTTGGTAAAGTGGAGCTTTGTGGCCGCGATAACGAATGAGTACCCGCCAAGCACGTTCATCTTTGAGGCGCCCCTAGAGTCGCAGCAGTCGGCGCTCATTGCCGAGTTTGGCCAGCGCGTCAACCTCGCCGAAGTGCACCAAGACACAGTCGCATCAGTCGAGTCGCAGCGGAGGGGCTTTCTATCAAAATCGGCGTTTGGCGTGTCCTACCTGCGCAGGAACCCGGAAGGGGGGCCGGCTGCAAAATTCATTTATTTTGTAATCAGGACAAAACATCCGATAGAGCAGAGCGAGCTTGTCTCGATGAGCCACCTCCCAAGGAGGACGGTGCAGGCGGCGGTTGACGACCTGAAGCGCCAGGGGTTGATAATCGAGAGGAACAGCCTCGACGACGCGAGGAAAAAGGTGTACCAGCCGGTTCAGTCCGACTGGCTGTAGGCGAGAAGAGCAGCTACAGTCTTGCTATCCTGAATCTCGCCGCTGAGGCATTTCCTGATGGCCGCGCTCAACTTTATTTTTTTGATCTTGATGTTTTCGTCGTCGTCCAGAGGGCCGCGCGTTATTTTTATCAAATTTGTGGCGACAAACACGTGCATGAGCTCGGTGGAATAGCCGGGCGCGAGGTAACATTTCAAGAGGGGCGCGAGCCTGCCAGAGTGGCCTATCTCCTCGGCCATCTCGCGGACCGCAGCCTGACTTGGCGTTTCACCCCTTTCCATATTGCCTGCCGGTATCTCTAACAGCATCTTGCCTGCTGCGCGCCGGTACTGCGTGACCAGAATTACGTCGCTTCCACTGACTGCCACGATCCCGACAGAGTCTCGATGCTCGACAATTTCTTTGTCGAGTACCTTGCCGTCCAGCAAGAACCTGTCACGCCTGAGGTTGATGCCGCCGGAATAGATCCTGCTGCTCTCGATTACCCTGACGCTTTCCATCGCCTTTACAGCATGAGGCGCGGGATTAAACTTATTCGCTAATTTTATATGCGATCCAGAACCTTTTCTGAGCGTGGAATTTGTCGACGGCGACGGCAACATCATTGTGCCCAAGGCCGTCAGGCCGATAATCGACCTCAAGGAGACTGTCCTTGGAGGCAAGAAGGGGGCCACAAAGCAGTATCGCTACGGCAACCTCCACATAAGGGACTATGACACTCATTACACCGTCCACGTGGACAGGGTGGACCCGCTAAAGAATCTGATTGGCCACCTGCTTGTCGACGCGCCGGAATATCTTGCAGGCACAGCAGCTGCAGTAATTGTCGGCAGGCGCGTGGGCGGCGCTGTCTATAACAAACGCAAGAAAGAAGGCATGAGCATCCGGGACGCGGCGATCGACGCGGCTGTGGCCGGATACATCGCCGGGTCGTCTGCCGGAAATCTTGTTTTCAACGCTGCCAGCTCAATAAAGAAGAGGAGCAAATAATGGAGCACCCTACGCAGGTAAGAAAAGACAGTGTCGACGCGCCGGTCTTCCCGCACCCTTCCAAATTGCACGTCGCCAAAGTTGTGCTCAAGCTGCTGCCTGTCATTATCAGCCTGCGCCGGGACAGGCGCGAGTGGGTAAAGAGGGAGGGCAAGAACGTCGACGAAGAAAAGTATCGCCGCCACGCCCGCAGGGCGCTCAAGACCTTCATCGAGCTCGGGCCGTCGTACATCAAGCTGGGCCAGTGGCTTTCAACCAGAGTCGACATCCTGCCGCAGCCCTACCTTGAAGTGCTCGCCAAGCTCCAGGACGACGTGCCCCCGGCGCCGTTCTCTGAAGTAAAGCCGATAATCGAAGCCGAGATGGGCGAGATAGAGGACGCCTTTGAAGAGTTTGACACCGCCCCACTGTCCGGCGCGTCCTTGGGGCAGGTCTATGTCGCAAAACACGCGGACAGCCAGGTAATCGTCAAGGTGGGCAGGCCAAACATTGAGCGGATAATCGAAGACGATATTTACGTCCTGAAAAAGATATTGCCGCTTGCAACGCGGTTCATCGACCCCAACCTGCGATTCTCTGCAGAAGGCATGCTGGCCCAGTTCATCGAGACGGTGCACGAGGAGATGGACTATCGCATTGAGGCCGAGAATCTGCGCACGATCAAGCGCAACTTGGCAGGCGACCCGTCGGTCATTGTGCCACAGGTGTTCATGGAAAGAACCAGCAGGCATGTACTTACGATGGAGAACGTGCCTGGCGTCAAAATCACAGACATTGCAAGGCTGGAGGAAAAGGGGATCGACAGAGAGAAACTTGTAGTACGCACACACCGACTGTTCTTCAAGATGCTCCTGCACCACAACATCTTCCACGCCGACCCGCATCCCGGCAACATTTCAGTGACAGACGACGGCCGGCTGATACTGTACGACTTTGGCATGGTTGGCAGGCTTGACAGCGAGACCCGCGTCCGGCTCATCCGGCTCTACCTAGGGCTGCTGGACAAGGACGCGGAAAGGACCGTAAACGTACTTATCGAGCTCGGGACGCTCGAGCCCACGGTCAACCGCTACATTGTCGAGCGGGGTATCGCGCTTTCCATCCAGTCGATGCACGGAAAGCAAGTCGACAGGATGGAAGTAAAGGCACTTTTCGATCTTGCTAACAAGACCATGAGCCGGTTCCCGTTCAGGCTGCCAAAGAACCTTGCGCTCTACATGCGCATGGCCTCAATCCTGGAGGGCATCTACCACCACCACAAGGTGCAGTTCCAGTTCGTCAAGGTGCTTGCAAACCTGCTTGAAGAAGAGGGGCTAGTAAGGGACGCGTACATTGAAGAGGTAAAGGTCTCTGCAAAGAGGTTTGCAAAGGGCATACAGGACTCGGTGAACGTCGCGCCCCTGCTCAGGATGTATCTGGAAACGGCGGGGCCGTACGGCCGGCAGGACAGGAACAGCAGCGCGCTCGCTGCAAGCATACTTGTGTCTGCGCTGTTTGTCGGGTCGGCGCTGATGCTGCCATACAACCCGTACTTGTCGTACGGCGGCTTTGCTGCCGCCGCTGCGGCAGTTGCCGTCGCGCTGAAAAAGAAATTCTAGGCCTTGTTTCGCCTTACTATGGCCAAAAAGAACAAGACGAGAATGGCAAGGGTCATTGCATAGTATATGACGTCGTTGTATTGCTGCTCCCAGCCTTCAACTGCATCTTCCAGATAGTCAAAAAACAGCTGCGCTGCGAATAATCCAAACGCTAAGGCCGCGTAGATTATCCCCTTGAGGGCTGTTTTCCTGTAGGCAGAAATTGAGAGGCCGAGCAACAACAGTGAAAACGCCGCTATGCCTACCTTGATTAACTGTACTACCGGTTCATAGGGATCTACCTCAATTGGGCCTCCTCCTTGTTCTATTCCTGCAACTTCCGATCCTGTCTCATTACCTTCTTCTGGTTCATTATCAATTCCACCCTCTACCTGCCGTATCAGCCAGGAAAGCAGAATCCAGATTGGCATGAACATGAAATCTGTCATGACTCTTCCTCTCCTCTTTCTGCAGCCTGACTTGACATCGACAGGAACATTTCCGCGAGCCTGTTACTCCATTTGTCCCATATGCTAGGATAAAAGTTCTTCAACATTGCGGCAACCTGCTTGGAATCGCCGCGCAGTTTGTATCGCTTGAATCTGCCTTCTCTGATTTCATCAACAATGCTGGAATCCTCAAGCCGCTTGATGTGCCAGCTTATGGACGCCGGCGATATCCCGATGTATTCGCCAATCTCGGTTTGCGATGGGTTCTTTTTCTCTACAATAAACATGAGAATCTCACGCGCGGTTTCGTTGCTCAGGACTTCTAGCAGCTGCTTTTCATTTTCTTCGAACCCCACTGCAAAGTAGTACTTGTGCAGGCCGTGCTTTTGAGAAGTTATCCTGCCCGCTTTCTCCAGCCTCTCAAGGTGGTACTGTACCGTGCCCATCGCTAGGTCGAGCTCCTTTTTGATTTTTCGGAGGTGGCAGCTGGGGTTCTCTTGAATAAAAACAAGTATTCTGTCTGTTGCGTTGCCTTCAGGCTGCTGCGAGCCTTCGTCTGCCACAACCGACCTACTCGCTCCTACTCAGTGACTGATAGGTAATATCCTTATCGTAGTGGCGAAAGGTACCTGCCTGCAATGCCCTTCTTCCTGTCGCTTCCAATATAATACGTTCTGGTACAAGTACCTAAATGAATCCATTTTTCTTTGCTTAGAATAAACCGGCTGATTAGCTACCTGTATCATATCTCTTGATAGGATTGTGATGACGCTATTTCTAATGCAAACAAAGCATATCTTGATTTTTGTGGCAATAGCGATTCTCGTCGGAGCCATAGTCTCTATGACTACCTCCGGAGTATTGGTTGCTGCCCAAACCAAGTATTCTAACAACGACAGTAATAGCAATACAAACATAGTATCAATCGACAGCGACTTCGTCAAGGAAGGACTGATAGATGACGATGATAAGGGCACAGGCGAAGACCCAGGCACAGATGACACAGCGGGAGAGCAAGAAGACAGCGATGACTGCCTAGATGATGACACACTAGAAGCAGATGCAACAGCGAACGCGTCCAAAAGCGGGGAAGGCGCAGAGGACGCTGATGAGCCCGGCGACGAGGATGTAAATGATGAAGAGGACACAGACACTGGCGACGAAGATGAAGGAGAGTCAGACGATAAAGTGGAAGAGAGCACAACAACATCATCTAGCACCAGTAGCAGCGCAGTAGACGTAGAGGAAGAAGATGACGAAGAAGAAGACGAGAATGTGCCATTTGACGCTTGCAACTTTAGCAACGAGATCAACAACCCATACCTGCCATTGAGCAAATACGTCGGAAACACGCTCACATTCGAAGGAACTTCTACTGAAGACGGCAGTTCAGTTAATGTAAAAGAACTTTGGAACGTACGATCCGAAACTTTCGACATCGCGGACGTCGAGACCCTGGTAGTCGTAGTGCAGGAATTCGAGGATGGCGAGTTAGTGCAAGAAGCACTCCAATACTATGCACAGGGCAAAGACGGGGTGGTATACAATTTTGGAGAGGACATAGCCGACTATGAAGATGGTGTAGCTGTTGAGAACGACGAAGAAAGCTGGATAGTAGGCGACGACGTGGCGGTACCTGGAATAGCAATGCCTGCAACTCCTGCAGTCGGGACAGGTTTTGCATACCATTCAGTAACTGTACCGGGAATAGCACATGAATTCAACGAAGTCAGAAGCTTGATCGAGTCAGTCAGCGTAGATTATGGTTCATTCGACAATTCAGTGTTGCAAGTCAACGTCTACGACTTTGACGATGGAAAGACATCAATGGAATTCTATGCCTCAGGTGTTGGCCTTGTGAAAGAAGTAGAGGGCGATGAAGAACTAGAGCTGATCTCCATACAGGCTGACGCAGAATTCAACCCCTCCATTAATCCATCGGACTTTGTGTCTAGCGTGGATAATCCCCACTATACCCTTTCTACTGGAAGCACCTTCACATATCAGAGCGAAACTGATGAAGGAACTGAAAAAAATATTGTCATAGTTACTAGAGAAACAAAAGAAATCCTCGGAGTAACAACAACAGTTGTGTGGGACAGAGTGTGGCTAGATGAGCAACTTATTGAAGAGACCTTTGACTGGTACGCTCAGGATAAAGAGGGTAACGTTTGGTATTTGGGAGAAGATTCAACGGAATATGAAGACGGAGAGGCTGTAAGTACCGAAGGTTCTTGGGAAGCAGGAGTTGATGGCGCCAAACCAGGTGTTATCATGGAAGCAAATCCTCAGTTGGGTGATTCGTACAGGCAAGAATACTATCCCGGAGAAGCGGAGGACATGGCTGAGGTTGTTTCTCTAGGAGAAACGGTCGCAGT
>DATEUD010000144.1:0-12809 GCA_035283265.1 Nitrososphaera sp. | reverse complement strand
GATACGATGTACGTGTTAGCGGCAGGCTCTGGCACCGCTGCCGGCAAGACAGAAGTCGCACAGATCGACCGCTCATCGCTGCCTGTCTGGATAGACACATTTTGCAGGTCTTTTGCCGTGCCTCAATGGAAGACAGAGGTTGGGAGGATAATGGATGCGAGCTTTGGCAGGCTGAAGCTGCTGCTATCCTACAAGGATGGCGTGCCCGCAGGATGCGCCGCACTATTCAGCAAAAATGGCGTCACCGGCCTCTACTGCCTCGGCACTGTCTCCCAGTTGCGCGGAAGGGGCCTGGCCAAAGAAATACTAAAGAGCGCGATGTCAAAGGATCTGTTCCTCCAGACGCTGGGAAGCGAGGGACTGGTGCCATTTTACGAGAAAGCGGGCTTTGCGGTTGCTAATACCAAAAAGATCTACGTCGTCCGACGCGCAAGTAAATTAAAGGGTTCGAGAAACCGCGCAGTGAAATAAATCTGTACCAAAATCCCTAGACACAATTCCCTACAGACAGAAATAACCGGTAAATGTCAAATTTTGATGTTATTGTTGTTGGAACTTGCTAAACGACGAGGGCTGGGGCCTGGGTTCCCTAGCGCAGCGTCCAGCATTTCGGGTCGCCGGCTGCTTCGAGCCCGCGTTCGTGTACGTAGTGATCAGGGAAAGCGACATTAACGCCCTGAACATCGACGCGCGGGAAAAGCAGATGATAATGGAAATGGATCTGCCCGGCGACGTCAACACGTTCAAGCTCATATTGTATTCATGAGCGCGGTACGACCATGACCTGAAGTATCTGCTCAAGGAGAACGAGCTGGAAAAAACAAAGCGTCGACACCTTGTGCTAGAGGAAACAGAGTAGATATATTAATCAGGATTTGATGGCAATTACATCATGGGGAGAAAGGTCAAGGTTGCCGTGGCTGGCATCGGCAACTGCGCGTCAGCCCTTGTTCAAGGCACCCGCTACTACCGCAGCAATTCCGAGGTCCGCAACCCTGATAAGGATTGGATTGGCCTGACGGCCTACAGCATCGGCGGCATCGAGCCTTCAGACATTGACTTTGTCGCCGCGTTTGACGTTGCAGACACCAAGGTTGGTAAGGACCTCTCTGAGGCGATCTTTGCAAAGCCAAACAACACGGTCAGGATAGTCAAGGATATAGACAGGACGGGCGTCAAGGTGCAAAAGGGTGAGGTGCACGACGGGGTTGGACGCCACCTTTCCCAGAAGGTCAAGCTAACAGGCACTCCTGCCGTCAACGTCGCGCAGGTGCTCAAGGATACCGGCGCCGAAATGCTGCTCAGTTACCTGCCAGTAGGCAGCAGGCGCGGCACGCAGTACTACGCCGAAGCGGCCCTTGACGCGGGCTGTGGCTTTATCAACGCAATTCCGGTTTTCATCGCATCCACGCCAAAGTGGCAGCAGGCTTTTGCTGGCAGGGGCCTCCCATGCGCTGGCGACGACGTGATGAGCCAGCTCGGGGCCACGGTCCTGCACAAGACGCTTGTGAAACTATTTGTCGACCGCGGCGTAAAGGTAAACGAAACGTACCAGCTTAACATCGGTGGCGACATGGACTTTTACAACATGCTTGACGAAGAGCGCCTCGAAGACAAGAGGATAAGCAAGACAAGCGCGGTGGCCGCGATGGTGCCGTACGAAATCCCGATGCGCATAGGCCCATCTGACTTTGTGTCGTTCCTTGACAACGACAAGGTGTGCTACATTTCGATAAAGGGCCAGTACTTTGGCGGGATACCTGTCGAGTTGGACCTGAAGTTAAAGGTGGTTGACGCCTACAACAGCGCCGGCGTCATGATAGACGCGGTAAGGGCGACCAAGATAGCCATCGACAGAGGGATCTCAGGGCCTCTTGAGAGCATTTCGGCATACTGCTTCAAGCACCCGCCGGTGCAATTGCCGTATTCTGTTGCCAAGTCAAACTTTTTAGAATTTGTCGAGGGCAAGCGAGAGCGCTAGCCATGAGATAAAAAATAGTTCACTAAAAGGAGCTGGATTGGACGCTACAACGCATAATTAGGCGCATGGAAAACTCAACCCGATAGCTGTCATTGGTTCATATAAGAAAACTCGAAGTGTACGGGTTCAAGTCGTTTGGCTTCAAGAACACAGTAGTGCACTTTGAGAAAGGCCTGGTTGCAGTGACCGGCCCAAACGGCTCGGGCAAGAGCAACATCCTGGACGCCATCATGTTTGCGATAGGCGAGAACAGCCCCAAGGCCCTCAGGGTGGACAAGTTCCAGTCACTCTTCCACGACAGCCAGAACAGCAGCCACAGGCTTATCCGCGTCAGCCTCACGTTTGAAAATGCCGACAGGGGCATACCCGTTGATGAAGACAGCGTGACCCTCACCCGCGAGATGGAGGGGCAGAATGGCGAGAGCCAGTATTCCCTAAATGGCAAGAAGGTGAGCAAGACCGCCATAATGGAGCTGCTAGAGGTGGTGCTTGCCGCGCCAAACAAACTTAACATTGTCCAGCAGGGCATGATTACGAGGATATCAGAGCTCAACTCCGAGGAGCGCAGGAAAATAATCGAGGATATCGTCGGGCTATCCTACTTTGACGAGAAAAAGGCCGAAGCGCTCAAGCAGCTTGACGAAGCCGACAGGAGGCTTGAGGTGGCGTTTGCAAGAATGGGCGAGATCCGAAAGCGCATAGACGAGCTGGAGGCAGAGAGGAACGACCAGCTGAGGTACGACCAGCTGAATTCTGAGCTCAAGCGCTTCAAGGCAGTGCAGATTTCCAACACCATACGGACCGTGAGGCACAAGCTGGCCACAAGCAACCAGATTCTCGAATCCAACAACCAGAAATCGTCCCAGCTTTCAAAGCAGGCTGAAGAGCTCAGGCTAGAGATTGAAAAGCTGGACGCTGAGAAGACAAAGTTCATCCAAGAGGCCGACGCGGCCACCCGTGCCAAGGCGCAGGTGACAAGCAGGATATCAAATGTCGTACACGATTCAGAACGCACAAAGGCGATGCTGGGCGAGTTTGACCGCAGGTTAGTAGAGATAGAAAGGAGGCTGCCGGCGATTGACGGCGACAAGCAGGTGACTGCCCAGCGCATGGAAAACGCGCGCGCGGAAACTGATAGGTTGAAGGAAACTGTCGTTCAAGAGAAGACAGCGATGGCAGAGCTCAGAGCAAAGCTGGACGCCCTTGACGCGGAAGTGGAAAAAATAACCGCAAGGGTCGCAAAGCACGCCGCGTTCAGGAACAAGCTGGAAAAGAGGCATGCAAGGATGTCGTCGCTAAAGGGGCAGCTAGAGCTTGCCGCAGCAAGGATCGAAGAAAAGATCAAGACTACCAATTACAAAAAAAGTTCCAACGATTCGGCGCTCAATTCGCTGCAGTCTGAAATTTCGTCTGCAAACGGCAGGATAGCAGAGCTGGAAAAATCGCTTGAATCCGACAGAAACAAACTGTATGATGCAGCCCAGGTTGTAGCCGAGCTTGCAGAAGCAAAGGCAGGGATTGAAAAAGAGCTTGCCGGCTCTGCTAACCTGCTCGTGCGCGGTGAGAGCCTCGCGACAAAGTTTGAGGAGCGCGCAAGCGTTGCCAAGAACGCCATGAACGAGGATTTCGCTATTGCAGAGCTGATGAAGGAAAAGGACAAGTTCGGCATCAGGGGCATCGTGCATAACCTGATAAGGTGGGATACGACTTACGAGCGGCCCGTTCTTGCGGCCGGCTCTGAATGGATGAAGGCCTTTGTCGTCGACGACATCAAGTCCATGATTCTGATAGCCGCATATGCCAAGGAGCGCAAGCTGCCGCGCCTCCGGATAATACCGCTTGACGTTGTCAGCCGCTTCAAGCAAAACCAGGGCATACCTGATGACGATGTCAACGTCATCGGGAGGCTGTCAGACTTTGTGCATTCCGACTATGAAAGGCTGCCGGCGTTCCTGTTCTCAGACACGCTCCTTGTAAGGAATTCATCCAGTGCGTTCATGCTGGCAAGGCAGAGCTACAGGACAGTGTCGGCAGAGGGCGAGCTGTTCGAGCCGGCGGGAGGCTCGATGTCGCTTGACTTTGGCGGCAAGATAACCGACATGACAAAGGCGATACTGTTTGGTGACTCTGTTGAGGACCTGCGCGAAATGCTGGGCAGGCTGTCAAAGACGATAGAGAAAAAGAATGCTGAACTGCAAGAGATTACCGAGCGGATAAGCGCCGGCGAATCTGAAAAAGTCAGACTTGAGCTTGGCATCGGCAACCTGGAGAGCAGGATCGCAAACGAAAGGGAAGCTGCAGGCGCAAAGGAAAAGTCAATATCGCAGTTTTTTTCCGGCAACCAGATTCTCCAGTCAGAAGCTGACTTGCTGGCGGCAGAACTTGCTAGGTATGCAAGGAGGCTGGAACTTCTAGTCCCTGCAATTGGAAGGCTGTCGTCAATGCTGCAGAGCATCGGCGACGAGCCGTCGAGCAAGAGCGAGCTTGCGGCCAAGAACCTGCAGCGCAACCACATAATCAAGGCCATAGACAGTGCCAACATCGAGCTTGGACAGGCGACATCGATGCTTGGCGGGCTTGAAGGAAGATTCGAGCTTGACATGCGGCAGCTGGGCGAGATGGACGGCGAAAAGGAGCGCCTTGCGCTGGAACTTGAACAAAGAAAGCACCAGATTGCAGAGCTGCGTGGGAAATCGCAATCGCTTGAAGCAGAATTAAAGGCGCTCAGGGACCAAGAGCAGCAGATTATCGACTCTTCCGGCAGCGCCTACGGCGTACTCCAAGAGTACGAGCGCAAGATAAAGGCACTGGCGGAAAGCGAGCGCAGGCTGTCAAAGGAGCACAACATAATCGAGCGCGAATCGGCGCTGCTCAGGAAAGACGTCGCGGACCTGACTGAAGCAGAATCGCGCCATACAAATGACCTTGTTTGGCTCGGATACAAGAACCTCCATGACGAAATGGACGTCGGCCTGGCGATAAAAGAGCTGACAGACGAATACGAAGGAGTCAAGTCCAGGATCAACCTGCGCGCCGACGAAGCATACATGCAGGTAATGGACGGCTACCGCGGCATGTCAACCCGGCGCAACCAGCTGGAAAGCGAGCGCAATTCCATCGTTTCGTTCATTGAGCAGATACTGAAAGAGAAGGAGAAGGTCTTCATGGAGGCGTTCCAGAGGGTGGACGGCGACATCAGGACCACATTTGAGAGAATGACCGGCGGCTCGGCGTGGCTCGAGATAGAGAATCCGGCCGACATTTTCTCAAGCGGCGTGATGCTGCTCGTGCGCTTTCCCGGCAAGAACGTCCCCCGCGAGTCCACCGCCCTGTCCGGCGGCGAAAAAACCATAGCAGCCACGGTGTTTCTGCTTGCGCTCCAGTCGTTAAAGCCCTCACCTTTCTACCTGTTGGACGAAGTCGACGCGCACCTTGACGCGCAGAACACAGAGCGCCTGGCAAAGGTCCTGCTCGAGCGCTCCAAGGACAACCAGATAATCATGGTCACATTGAAGGATACGACGGTGGCAAAGGCCGCGCTCATTTACGGCGTCTACCCGAGGGAAGGAGTTTCGCAGGTAGTAAAGTACAAGAGCCCGGCGCAGGTTCCGCTCGCGCAGATAAGCGAAAATAAGGCGTAAATAGAGAATGTGACAAATATCCACATTGCCAATTAACCTCCAGCAGCCGAGGCGGCTGCTGACGCTGTCGCTTGCAATCACCGCCGCCATAGCGGTCGTCGAAGCCATAAGCGGCATTTTGAGCAACAGCATTTCGCTCATAAGCGACGCCGTCCACATGTTCACGGACGTGACTGCCATCACGCTGAGCCTCTTTGCCATAACGATGGCCGCAAGGAGCCATTCCGGCGTAATGACGTTTGGCTACCACAGGGCGGAGGTTCTGGCAGCGCTCGCAAACGGAGTCGCGCTCGCCGCCATTTCGGTGTGGGTGCTGTACGAGGCTGTCTTGAGGGTAATGACGCCGCGCATGATAGACACGCCTCTGATGCTCACTGCAGCAGGCATCGGCCTTGCAGGTAACCTGCTGGTGATGTTTCTGCTAAAACACCACGCCGGCAAGAGCATCAACATCCAGAGCGCGTTGGTGCACGTGGTCTATGACACGCTATCGTCAGTCGCAGTCATCATTACAGGATTCATTGCCCTTTACACGGGCATCACGATCGTCGACCCGCTTGTGGCGTTTCTGATAGCAGGCCTTGTGGCAAGGAGCGCTTACACAATCATGAGGAGCAGCACCCACATACTGCTAGAGGGCGCGCCGCGCGAGCTGGACATGCATCAGGTCATTGCCGCCCTCGAGCAGCTGGATGGGGTAGTCGACGTCCACGATCTGCACGTCTGGACGATATCGACAGGCATGGACGCGCTGAGCGGCCACGTGGTGGTGCGCGACCAGATGCTGAGCCAGTCAAGCAAGCTGTTGGACGAAATAAACAGGGTTCTTGCCGAGCGCTTCAACATCACCCACACGACGATACAGCTCGAGAACGAGCAAGAAGTGTCATTCAGGCGGACGGCAAGAAACTAGCTTAGCTTTGACTATCAGGTGATTCCAGACAGATTCGCTTGGACGGATTTTATAGTTCGTCTATGTGGAATTTTGACATGCAGCCGGTGCATTCATAGATTTCGTCGCCGACTTGGCCGGACACGTTGAACTTGACAATCGTGGTGCATTTTGGACAGCGTCCGTCCACCCTGCGAGACTTTCTTGCCGGCCTGGCAAGCGTTTTTCTCCTTCTGCTTCCCATATACGGGCAAGAGAACATCTTACCGTTTTATAAATCAAGGTTCAGTTATTGTTATATTGCATTCCCGGCAACAACAGGTCATGCTTCTGCCCGAGCATTGCTCAGCCAAGGTTGACGGAGAGGAATGTCAGCTTGCGCCTTCGTACGTCGTGTCAGTAAGGTCGCATGAAGGCGAATACATGCTTGCCGTGGTGTGCGACGACCACAAGAGCGGCATTGAAGCGCGGCTGGTTGCAATGCAAAAGGAGAACAAGGTGCCACATGGCAGGATACATTTCCAGCCAGTAAAGACCGTGGTCACCGACTGCGTGATGGGCATGAACGAGGACTATATCGAGCTGGAATTGAAGCGGGGCGTCGAGTCGGACAGAAAGATTGTCTAGGATTCCTTTTTGTCGTCCTCATCGCCGTCTTCTAGCGTCCATGGGAACCACCTTCCAATTATCCTGGCCCAGTCTATCCTGAGCGATAAGTAGACGATGACTCCAAGCACCACGATGCTAGCCACCGCACCCACGATGAGCCATGCTGTGTCCGTCGTTTCTCGAAGTATGCCCTCCACAAACGGCCGCCCGAGGAAGATCGAGCTCCACACTATCGCCTCATTCATCAGGAATTTGCCGGCGAACGTGGCAGTTGCGAACTTCCAGGGGCTGTATCTCGCAAGCCCAAGCGGGATGTAGACGATGTCGTCCGGTATGGGAGTGAGCGCCGCAACGAACGCGCCTGACCAGCCGTACCTGCTCACCAGCTTTTGCAGCGGGCGCATCCTTTGCTTGGTCTTGTCGCTCAGGATCTTGCGGCCGTAATAGCTGGCGAAAAAAATTATCGTCTTTGCCGCGACAACGCCGGACGCGCTGGCAAGTGCAATCAGGTGCGGGTTGAAATTGCTGTTGAACGACGCCGTTATAAGTAGAGGAAAATATGGAATCGGGATGAACGGGACGAGGCTGGCAACAAAGCTGATGACAAGGATGCCAAGGTACCCCAGCTCGGGGTCAAATGGGAACAGGTCTTCAAGGGTTACCAATTAGTATGCCCTTGCAAATATCGCTGCCTTCTTGCTTTCCTGCCCGCAGTAGATGCACTTTGCTGGCTTGTCTTTCTGGTCAAACGGCAGCAATCTAATGTCCGCCCCTGTCTCTTCTTTTATCCTGTTTTCGCAGTCTTCTCGCCCGCACCAGCCGGCCGTGACGAACCCGCCCTTGCCCTCGATTATCGACTTGAACTCACCGTATGCAGCAGGCCGGGAAATGTTTTCGTTGAGAAATGCCCCCGCCTTTGCCAGCATGCTGTCCTGTATCTTGGCAAGCAGCGAACTCGCAGTGTCTGTCAGTTTTGCGCGGCCCTCAGTCATTTTCTCTTTCGTGTCGCGCCTGACAAACTCGACCTGCCCTTTTTCAATGTCCCGCGGCCCGATGTTTATGCGGAGCGGCACGCCCTTCATCTCCCACTCGTTGAACTTCCAGCCTGACGTGTATTCGTCCCGGCCGTCCACATGTGCCCGGATGCCAGCCCGCTTTAACTCTGATTCTATTTCGCTTGCTTTGTCCTTTACCAGCTTGACGTCCCTGTCCTTGTGTATCGGCACTATCACCACCTGTATTGGCGCGATTTTTGGTGGCAGGAGCAGCCCCTTGTCGTCGCCGTGGACCATTATCAGCGCCCCTATCAGGCGCCACGAAACGCCCCACGATGTCTGCCACGCAAAGTGCTCCTTGGTGTCCCTGCCGAGGTACTTTATCTCAAATGGCTTTGAAAAGTTCTGCGCGAGGTGGTGCGACGTACCCAACTGGAGCGCCCTGCCGTCTGCCATCAGGCCTTCAAGCGTCGTGGTGTATTTTGCGCCAACAAACTTTTCGCTGTCGCTTTTGAATCCGGTCATCGCCGGTACTGCAAGGTAGTTCTCTACCAGGTCCTTGTAGATGTCAAGTATAATCCTGACCTCCTGCTCGGCCTCGTCTTCAGTGGCATGCACTGTGTGCCCCTCCTGCCAGAGGAATTCCGACGTCCTGATGAAGGGCTTTGTCGCCTTGATCTCTGCCCTTAGCGCAGTGTTCCAGAAATTGATCTTTAAGGGAAGATCGCGGTAGCTCGTTATCCACTTTGAAAAGATCGAGTAGGCGAGAGTTTCAGAAGTCGGCCGCAGTGCCAGCTTTTCCCCGATGTCATTGTCTCCGGCCTTTGTGACCCAGAACACTTCTGGAGTAAAGCCTGCAAAGTGGTCCTTTTCCTTTGAAAGGAGGCTTTCAGGTATCAGCACGGGCAGAAAGCCGTTCTGGTGGCCGGTCTCCTTGAACCGCCTGTCGAGGATGTCCCTTATCGACTCCCATATCGCGTAGCCGTAGGGACGCAGGACAATGAATCCCTTGACCGGCGCATAGTCGGCAAGCCCTGCCTTGAGGACAACCTGAGTGTACCACTCGCTAAAATCCTCGCTCTTTTTGACAGTTATGCCGACTGCTTCCTTGGGTTGCGAACTCACAGCGCTTGACAATTGCAGAACGAGTAGGATTTATGAAGTTTGTTGTACAAAGAGCGCCTTGTAGCCTTGGCCAAAGATCGCCATCCGCTGGCCCTCCGACAGCATTTCAAAGTCCCTCTGGTGGTAGGCGGAGAACCCACTGACTTTTAGCCGGCTTGACGTGATCGGCATATTCATTTTGTTAAATATCCCAACTTGTTGTTCACCAGCATATGATGCAGGACATTGGTAAGAAAAGGCTGGATAGTATAAACTAGGTTCTAGAAAATTCCGAATTGAACGTCAAGCGAGTGATCAAAATGGTAAATGAGAACTACCACAACTTTTTTCGGCCAACATTGCCTACCAAATCCACCTGAGGGACGTGGCGAGCGGGCCGGCGACATGGCGGCAATGATGCACCACAAGGTGATGTCTGAGATTTACCAGTCGATAGAGGAAAGGATGTATGTTGATCCGCGCTACAGCGGCTCGCCCTTGCAGTAAACCTGCCCCGAGACCCTGCTATGGAAATTTCTGCAGACATAGCACTGAAGGAACCCGACCTCTTGCTTTAGCACAGGGCAGTCGACCGACTCGAGCTTCATGCGCTTCATCATCTTTGGGCTGACGCCTTTGATCTTTAGCTTGCCCTTGTCGTCCATCATGCCAGAGCTCTGCAGTTCGGCTTTGGCTTCGTCTGTCATCTTGATCGATTTTTCTACCTGCTTTATCGCAACAAGATACTTGACGCCGTCAGGAAGAGCTGCGCTCATTGCAGCACAAAGTTGCGCGGCGCTGGTATATGACCCTTTGGGAATTATGCGAAATCGGTGATCCTCGTCTGGTTTTTGAAGGCGTGCCACAGCTTGCTTTTGTTCGCAATTTCCTGCTTTGACACCGACATGCCCGCGCTGGCAAAAGACATTGCTCTATCAAGGCTTTCAAATTTCTGCGCCGGCTTTTTCAGCGCTTCCCGCACTCCCTCCCTTATCTGCCACACCCCAAGCGGCATGACGTATTCGGGGTGGATTTCGCGGAGAATCAGCGCGGCAGCCTTGCGCCGCCGGCGCGCAAGGTGCTCGGCTACAGCAAGGCGCGCAGCGAAATACGCGCCGGCAATAGTTGGGTAGTGATCGAGGCCCCTTGCGTCTTCGTAGTCGGCGCCTGTTGCGATCTGTCCGCCGCTGGTGAACCACGACTCTATCATCTCAAAGCTCCACACGTCGTCCGGGATAAGTATCACAGAGTAATAGTTGGCGAGGTGCGAATACTGCGTCACCTCAAACAGGTCGATTGCCGGGCTTGTCTCGTTCTCATTTGCTAGCCTGCTTGAAATGATGTCGTCCGTCGCAGAGATGCTCCACCGGGTAGGCACGAGCTTGCGGTTCTTTTTCAGCCCCAGCATCCCCACGCTGAGCACTTTGTGGATGCTGCTTGTCTCCACCCCGCGTTTGTAGAGCTCCATCACCGCGTCAGAAGCGCGCAGGTCGGTGTCATAGTGGGCTGCTTCGACCCGCTGGTCGGCAGAAATCGACGACGCCTTGAACGTCTTCAGGGCCGCTGCCGGTCCAAACGGCGCGGCATCGGCGTTAAGCCTGATCTCTTTTTCAAGTCCAATGTCTGCAAGCGGCTTTTTTTCAAACGTCGCTTCGCTTTCGACTGGCCGCTCAGACATGGCAAGCTCCTGCATGCTCTCTAGGTACCTGCCTGTAGTATCATGAACGTTCATGGTGAACGTGCCCCGAACAAGCGACAGTCGGTAATTTGCTATTTCTTCGATGCTCTTGCCTGCCCACAGCTCTGTCCTGTCAAGTATCGTGGTGTCGCCGTGCAAGGGCGGGATCATGGGGCCTATCCTGACCTTCGGGTAGCCATAGCGGCCGACAAAAACGGACGGCGGGCTCGAGCCGTCAATCGTATCAAGGGCAAGCTTGGCCAAGTTTACCTTTAGGAACTGTATCCAGTTTTGCTCGAGCCTCTTCTTTATGTCGGCTGGCGACGACAATGATCACGATTGCCGGACGTAGCATTTATAGCATTACGGCCATAGTTGGTTGTAAAATCTCAAAGAAAATGAAGAGAAGATGAGCATTTGCTCAGCCCACTAACAGCCCAGACTCACTTCGATTTGTGTTGCCAACTGCCTAAGTTCCTCCGCTTGATCTGATGTCAGCTGACCATTTTTCTCCTTTGCGTCAACTATATTTGTAAATGCGCTGGACTTGTTGCAAACAGCTTCATCGTTGCCAGTATTCTCGTCATCCAGTAGCTTTTGTGCTTGCTTTAGAGGCGCTATTAGACTTGACTCGACACCATGTTGCAAATTCATGCTTTCGATGTCGGCAATCAATGCTCCAGTAGTTGCACTAGGTGGAACAGGTACATCCTGGACCAGTACATCCACCGTGTCAGCTACGCTTGGTTCAGCATCGTCATCTGTGACTACAAGTGGGAAGGTGAGTGTTGTGTCTGCATCTACTAATGGAGCAGTGAAGGTTGGCTGTGGTGCTGTGCTATCTGATAGTGTGACTGATGGACCAGCTGTCTGGAGCCATGCGTAGGATGCGATTGTACCATCAGAGTCGCTGCTTGCAGTACCATCCAGTGTGACTAATGTATCTTCATCAACTTGCTGGTCAGGACCTGCGTTGGCTGCTGGGGGGTTGTTAGGTGATGGTATATCATTTGATCCATCTAGGGTGCTTTGCCTAAACAACCATGAATCGCTTCCATTAGGGACTCTTTGCCAGCTTTGAGAGTCGTCGATCTAGTCACTACGTGGACCTGCAGCATTGACAAAAAGATTGTCTGCATTTCTTAAAATAAAAAAACGGTTTCATTAACGTTATCGAGCCATTGGGAATCTTGCCCAACCAAGAGGTATCCGTTTGAAGGAATCACAGTGTTTACAGGAATCGTAATTGTCTCTTTTATTCCATGCAATGTCTGGGCATTCCAATTGCTAACGTCAATAGGATCGGAAGTAGGATTGAATAGCTCTATTTGCTCCATAACTCCATCAGTAGAATTGTTATCACCGCCCTGACCGCCTCCTGGAGGGTTCAGTTCCAATTCATTTATGAGAATGGAATTAGCTATCGCAGATTCGTCATTTACGATTGTTCCCACTCCCTCGCTGTCAGTAATGCTGCATCCAACGCAGTTTGATAGATTCACACTAAATGCCACATCTGACTCAATTGCGGTGTTGCCGTTTACGGCTACACTCACAGTCTTCAGTGTCTGACCTGCTGTAAAGGTCAGTGTTCCAGAGTTTGTGACATAGTCAGAGCCAGCAGTGGCAGTTCCGTCTGCTGTTGCAAAGTCTACAGTTGATTCACCCGATGTATCGCCCGACCTTGTCACTGTAAAGTTAAGATCCTTGGTACCAGAGTCGCCTTCTGTAGAAGAGGCATCGTCAATTGAGATAAAGCTGCTGGGAGCTGCACCAACTATTACCGTGCCTACCATGTTTGGATGAAGAATGCAATAATAGGGAAATTCGCCAGCCTCATTGAATGTGTGACTGAATGTCCCTGATGGAATTACGAGCGGGTCAAGGTTTGGAGAAGAATTAAACTCTT
>DATEUD010000143.1:0-12069 GCA_035283265.1 Nitrososphaera sp. | reverse complement strand
CGGCATAAGTCGCCAGATCGTTTTTGTAAAGGGAATATTTCGATTCCCTTCCAACCACCCGAAGCGATCCCCTTTGCATCTTCAGTTTGACTTTTCCGGAAACTCGGACCTGAGTCGCATCTATAAACTTATCCAAGTCGTTGCGCAGCGGGTCCTGCCACAGCCCGGAATATGCAAGCCAGCTCCACTGCTCGTCTACCATCCGCTTGAACGCGAGCTCGTGCTTTGTCAGCACCATTTTTTCCAGGTCCTTGTGGGCTTCAATTATCGTCACCGCTGCCGGTGCTTCGTACACCTCCCTTGACTTGATGCCAACTACGCGATCTTCAATGTGGTCGACAATGCCGACTCCGTGCGCGCCAGCCTTGTCTTTGACGTATTGTATGAGGTCAATGAGGGGCATGCGCTTGCCGTCCGCTGCCATCGGAACGCCCTGCTCAAATTCAATCTCGATGTAGCCGGCCTTGTCGTTCTTGAAGTTGATGACCTGGAACGCCTCTTCCGGCGGCTCAAAGTCGGCGTCCTCGATGTTGCCACCTTCGACAGCCCTGCCCCAGAGGTTGAGGTCAATGCTGTATATCTTGGCCTCGGCGCTTATCGGGATGTTCTGCTCTTTTGCAAACTTCATCTCCATGTCGCGGGTCAGGTTCATGTCCCGAATTGGCGCGATTATCTTCAAGCTCGGATTGAGTGAGCGCATTGTCACGTCGAACCTTATCTGGTCGTTGCCCTTGCCTGTGCAGCCGTGTGCTATTGCAGTCGCGCCTTCCATGTTTGCGACTTCAACTGCCTTTGCGGCAATCAGCGGGCGCGCAAGCGCAGTGGCGAGCGGGTACTTGCCCTGGTACAGGCCGTTGGCTTTGATGCTTGGAACAACATAGTCGCGAGCAAACTCTTCTCGGGCGTCAATGTAGACATGCTTTACCGCGCCTATAGCCTTGGCTTTCCTTTCAATCTTTTTAAAGTCGTCTTCCTGGCCGCAGTCGACGGTGACTGTTATCACGTCGAGCTTGTGCAGCGTTTGGAGATATCTTACGCATACAGAAGTGTCCAGACCCCCCGAGTAGGCCAGGACAATTTTGCCGTTACTCATGAATACAACCGTTCCGTTCCGAACACTACATTTATATTTTTTGGTCAGGAATGACCTAAATCAGGGTGATAGTGGCCAATGCTGGTCAATAATGAGAAGTCGATAACAAATGCGGTCAAGGAAGTCGTCAATAACGACCTGTCTTTCCAGGACTCGCTCCAGCGCGACTATTGCAACATCAGCGCGCGTGCCCGGATAATCAAGCTCCAAGTAGACCAGCTGCTTGGCGGCAAGAACACGAGCATCGAGAGCATAGTCACCGCGCTCAAGAGGTCAAGGCGCGACTACAACGTGCCGGAAAAGCCGATAGCGACGATACTGGCAGGCAGCACCATAAGCGTCAAGACCGACGTCGCCAAGGTCTCAGCCGAAAAGAGCAAAAAGACTATTGAAAAAGTGGCCAAGGCGATGACCCAGAACGTTGGAAACTTTATCAGCGTTTCGGAGAGCATCATGTCGATCACTCTGGTGTTTGACGACGCGCTGCTCGACGAAGTAAAGGCGATGTTTGCCCACGACGACATTCTGGAAATTGAAGACGACCTGGCGGCAATCATCGTCCACAGTCCCGAAGAGATAATCAAGACCCCAGGGTGCGCCATTGCGTTTTACAACCAGCTTGCCCGGCGCCACATCAACATCGAAGACACTGTCAGCTGTTACACTGATACAATAGTGCTTGTTAAGATGGATCAGGTGGGCAAGGCGTTCAACGCGCTGACTGACCTGATATCAGGCTCTCGGAAGATGCCGAAGAAAAAACACCGGTAAAAAGGTTTTATTTCCAGCAGGCTGAGAAGCTGATGTGTACCGGCGTTACACGCTCGACGAGGTAAAGCGCAAAATAGCCGACGTTTTGCAGGACGCCAGCACCGGCCTGTCTGGCATTGAACTAGCAGACAGGACAGGCATGAACAGGATGACGATTACGAAATACCTGGACGTGATGCACGCGATGGGCCTTGTGAAAAAGAAAAAGACAGGAAACGTAAATGTGTGGTTTTTGGAAACTGGCGTCGCAGACATCGAGTTCCCGGTCAACTACATACAGGTGCAGCAAAAGCTGATAAACGCAATTCTTGCCGGCGAGGAGGAGCAGGCGCGCAGGATCCTGCTGAGCGTGCTCAACTCCGACATCGACCAGGTAAGGGTGCTGACAGACGTCATCATGCCGGCCGTCAACACGGTAGGCGAGCTGTACAGTAGAGGCAGGCTCGACAAGACCGAGAGGGCGTTCCTACTCAACCTGATGATGGAGCTTGTCGACTTGGTAAAGTTCAACGTCAAGCCATCAGAGCAAAAGGCAAACGCCCACGTGCTTGTTGTTGCCGGCTCTGATGACAAGGTCCATGTAGCAAAGAGCGCGGCCGTGGCGTTTTCGGCGCTTGGGTGGGACTCGATCTACATCGGCGACGTCGAGGAGCAGATCGACCCTTTCTTTGATATTGACTTCCAGCGCTACATTTCGCGCGTATGGGGCGGCAAACGCGGCCTGATGATAGTATGCATATTTTCTTCCGGTGAGGGGTCGCTCAGATTCCTCTCTTCCACTGCCAAGGCGATGAAGGGTAGGCTCAGGGGCGAGCTCCGGATCGCGGTTCTTGCCACGCCGGAGCTGCAGGCGGCGGCAGAAGAGAATTCAGACCACGTCGCAAAGGACCTGCTGCCGCTGGTCGAGTGGGCCGAGCGAGAATACAACGTTGTCAAGTAGTTAGGCCTGCTGGAGCGGAATCGGGGTTATCGGCGGGGTGCCAGGCACTATTGCCTGCATTATCAGCGTGATTATCGCCCCAATGACTGCGAACACTATCGCTGCGAGGATAGCTATGGCAAGGGCGCGAATCCATCCCGTATCAAAGCCCTTCTTGAAAATACCTATCCAAGCAATGAACGCAATGATGAACGCTATGATGACAGGCACCGTAGCATCGCCGAGCGCGATAGTGAGCACTGCGGCTGAAATGAAAAACACTATGGCGTAAACTATTGGGCCCGCTGCAGTTACCAGCATCGCGCGGGTGAACTTAGCCTTGCCTAACGTGAGAATTTTTGCCGCTATCCACACGGGGATCGTGACGATTATCCACAGTGCGATCAGGCCGACAATTACCGCGGCGGCAATTACTGCGATTTCAGTTCCGGCCTGAAGCAAGAGTTGATGGAGCAACAGCATCTCTGGTATGCATCAGGATTTAAGGGCTGCGAGCTTTTATGGCTAGCGCTCCACTCCAAACGGCATCTTGGCGGTGGTTTTGCACTGGATTATCTTGCCCGAGCCGTTCACATCTGCAGTCATGTCCTGAACCTTTAACCCGTGAATTCCGTGCACGCTTTTTTGGCTTCGGGAACGGCTATCTGTGCGGCTTAAGAAGCTTTCTCAGCGTATTAGCGCAATGCTTCTACCTTGCTCTTTATGAATTCAAGGCCTGTTTTTATCGCGTTCTCGTAATTCTTGTCAGCTATATTAGGCTCGAAGCAAATGTAGCCGTTATAACCAATATCATGTAGGGACCTTACAATTGTCGTAAAGTCAATGTGAGCAAATCCAGGCATCTTTCTGTTATTATCTGCAAAATGAGCATGCTTCAAAGCCATGCCGGTCATTCGTATAGCATCGTCAAAGGAGTCCTCTTCTATATTCATATGGAAAGTATCCAGCAGGATTCCAAGCGACTCGCTATTTACTTGCTTGATTATGGCAATTGCATCTCTTGCTGCGGAGCAATAAGGAGTGCTGTAGCGGTTAAGCGGTTCAAGTACAAGTTGTACTCCGTTGTCTGCGGCAAATCTGCAAAGCTCTGACAGTATCGGTATCGCTCTTTTCCAGAATTGCTCCTTCTTGTTGTTAGAAAGTATTGCATGCGTTCTGTCAAATCCTGGAAGCTGATCTGCAAAAAGGCAAATGTTCATCTCTCTTCCACCCAAGGAACTGCACATTTTGATGCAATCCTCTACATAGCTCATGGAAGCCCGAACAAGGTCTTGATTAGAGCTTAAAAGCATCCGCTTCCAACCGTCTCTGCTTGCTGAACCCCACATTCCGGTTATTCCACAGACAGGAAGACGATTTGTGCTGAAAATGTCCTTCAGTTTTGAAAGGTCTGAATCCGCTGGCTCACCAAACATTTCGACAGCGTCGTATCCTTGTCCGACCAGCTTTGGAAGAGTTTCTTCGATCGGCTCCAGTCTCCTAAAGGATGCAAGTGTTATCGAATATTTCATGTCTTATTCCCTAACTGTCGATGAGACATTGTATAATGTCTGTGCATTTCGCAAACCCTGACTTTGAGACACCATGTTTTCTATCCGAAGCATAGAATGCAAGTCCTTCGCCTGTTGTGAGATCCGGTGCTCTTCCATGCGATCCTTTAACTAGACTTGAGTCAAGTGGTATGGACCTTGTTTTGGGGTCGAAGAAAAGCTCGACAGGATCATAGCCGGGCTTTCTGTGAATGTCTACCCTGCGAGCAAATTCAGGCGCCATGTTGTCATCATACCACCAGTAGTAGCTGAACCACCGATCTCTCGTGGCGATAGCTATCAGCTCACCGCTTCTGCTGTGATCTATTCCAAGGCTTTTCTTGCCTGTGCTATCAAGCACCCTTTCCACTCCAGTAACAGACTCAAGTTTTCTTCTTGTTTCTTGTTCAAAGCCATTCTTGACAAACACGTGTGCAATCTGATGATCAACCATTGCGAATGCCTTGCTATACTCAAAATCAGGATATTCCCTTCCCTGTATAGCACGGACTGCAAGGAGGCCAACGTCACGTAATGCTATGTTAAGCGGCACCGCGCCATTGACGTTGTTAAAGCCATACTCCGATAATATGATGAACTGTGTCTGATCTCTGATTCCAAGCCCTGATATCTTGTCTTCCAGCCGTCCCACGATCTCGTCTGCCTTTCTTATGTCGTTCCTTGTTTGTGGGGCGTCTTTTCCGAATCGCTGCGCAGAGTAGTCTACATGGGGTATGTAAACGAACATCATATTTGGTCGCTCGTTTTCAAGCGTGTATTCCGCAGCGCTTGCTATCCAGTCACTTGACTTGTGAGATGCAAGAGGTCCCCAGTAGCTCGAAAGATCGAATTCGCCTAATGTTTCCTTCAACTTTTCGTAATAGCCAACTGGCTTTGAATAGCACCACATTATCATCTTGTCATCAAAGTGCATCGGCCGTGGCGTCACAACGATGTCAGATTCTGCGTACATCGTATTCTGCCAAAAGAGGACAGCGGTCTTTGCACCTTTTCGTTTGGCGATATCCCACGCCCTTTCAGCCTTGACAAGAGAGCTTGCTTGCTCCCAGAAAGACATGCTGTATGTGTCTCTGTCGTAAAGGCCGTTTGCCACAATGCCATGGTCGCGTGGATATTTACCAGAGAGGATGCTGGCTTGGACGGCGCATGTGACTGCAGGGAATATTGGCTCTAGTCTGGCGGCTTCGCCACTTTCTGTAATTCTTGCTATATTCGGAAGCAGGCCTGAAGTCAGGTGCTCGTATTCTAGGCCGACAATGTCGAGGACAACAGAGTATCTTGGTGATAGCATTTTCTTTATCACCTACTCTATCCTAGGTTTTGAACATATTGATATTGTGCGCATATTCTGCTCCTCATATCGCGGTCTCGAATAAATGAGTTTATGTCACATACAGCTTTTTTGCCAGAACAACTGCAGGTAGGATGAAAAGTAGGGTGACCATCCCATAGACTAATCCTGCTGTGCCGCTTACAAATACAGAGTCAAGTATTACTATCGAGACAACCATATTTCTGATTGTCTTCTGTAGGAATTCGGCAGAGGATGTTCTAGCTAGGTAGTGTTTAAATGTGAAGATCATGGCTGCCGCGAAAATTGAGAGGTTAATTAGAAATGCAAGATTGAAGTCGAGAATAACGCCAAGTATTCCCATTGATACAATAACTGCAAAAACAATGGAAAACGCTACAACATGATCTTGCCTACCACTTCCGATTACTTCCCGTCTACTGAGCATCATTATCGCAATGACATAAGCAAAGAGCGACGCTGCGGCGGATGCAACAGTCCACAAGTTTAGCGGTCCTGTTCCAATGCTGTTTAGGAAGATGATGGCACCCAGCGCAGGGCTGGCACCAAGAATGACATTCAGAAATCTTGCTGTTCCCATGGAAAGCGACCCGGTAACGGCGCTCCGCTTTAGCCGGTAATTGTAAGCCACAATTACTCCGGAAAGTGCTACTGATACTGCAAAGCTCGCAAGACTTACTGCTACAATGGAGATCGTATTGGCAGCTATTAAGGCAGCAAGCGCAACAACCATAGCATGTTCTTTTTTGATCATGCCGGAGGCGAGGGGCCTTGAAGGGCGCTCTTTCTTGTCAACCTCTATGTCAAAATAGTCATTGAGGATAATGCCTGCAACATAAAGCAGGGCTGATGAAATCATAAGAGCTCCTAGATGTGTGCCGTTCGCATCCTCTAGAGCGACGGAAGAAAAATATCCTGCAAGCACATTGGTTGGTGCGGTAAATACATTCGGCAGCCTAATTAATGCAAGATACTGCCTTAACAAAAATGGTCACTTGCCTTATCCTCTAATGAGATTCCTGAGATAGTTATATGCTTCTTTAGCGGCCTCTACTGGGTTTTCTTGATAGGGATAAAGCTCGACTGTGACAAAGGCATTATATCCAATATCGTCCATGGCATCAAATACTGAGCGGAAGTCAATTGAACCCTTACCAGGTATTAGGTGATTGTGGACTCGATCGCTCGCAATATCGGCCAAATGAAAGTGTCTAATATAATCTGAAAGTTCGTAGACGAGCTTGGCGGGGTTCTCATTTACACAGTAAAAATGTCCGATGTCAAAGTTGAGTCCGACATGATTAGATGAGATATTTTTCATAAATCGCTTGAATTGACGGGAATTTTCAAGAAGTAGGCCCGGCTCTGGCTCGACAAGCACTAGTACATCCTCCTCTTCTGCCACCTTTGCCACCTTTGCTAGGCCGATAGAGAATATTTTTTCGAGGTCAGATGGATTGGTAGATGCAGACATTGGCCCGCCTGGCTCTGTTGATAGACTCTTTGCGCCAATTTTCCTAGCAAGCCGAATACAATTAATTGTGTGTTCTATGCGTTTTTCTCTAAGGCCTTCTTGATCTTCGATCCATGAAGGATGGTAAAGATCGCCTATCGCATATAGGGTGAAAGCATTCAGGTTTGAGACTTGCAACTCACATGATGCAACTGTTCGCTTCACAGATTTGATCATCTCGTCATCAAAAGTTGGCGGATAGGCATGCGGGACATCACAGAGAATCTCAACGCCGCGATAGCCGATCTTCGCTATTTGTCTGATCGATTCTTCCAGTGCATACCGTTTGAAGGCGTTTGTGCTAAATGCCAGTTTCATTTCCTAGGGCTTCCATGTAAAATGCTGCGATTGCTTGAAGAATTCATAGGCATTATAAAAGGTCACCCGCTCGATCTCGCTTGTACTGAATGCAGCTTTCCTCATTTCCCTTGCGACCAACGATACACTTAGTGGATCAGAGGGTCCCCAATCTGCAGCGCTATGTATCATTATTCTTTCAGTGCCATATTTCTTTATAATGTTCATTACTCGTTCGGGCGATAATTTTGTCACCGGATACACAGATAGTCCAGCCCACATTCCCATTTCTAGGGTCTTTTCAATAGTGTCTTCTACATTGTGGTCCACGAGTATCTTGTGCCGTTGGTAATGCTTACCTTGTTCGCCATCCAGTATTCCCTGCATCCTTCGCATGCCTTCTGGCTTGTTGTTATGTGGAAGATGCACAGTCATCAGCATGTCTTTCTCATCTGCGATTTTCATCTGCATTACCATTACCTCCTCTTCCAAATCATTTATTAGGTTGAAGCCTATCTCGCCGATAGCGATAACTCTTTCCCTGTCAAGATACTTTTTCATGGATTCGATCGCATCCAGAGCAAGCGGCCTTTCGGTGGCTTCCTTCGGATTGACGGAGATGCAGACGAAGTGTTCAATCCCATAGTCCTTTGCCCTCTTTGTCTCGAATGTTATCATGTGCTCCCAATAATCCTCAAAGGTTCCGACAGATGTCCTAGGGCTTCCGAGCCAGAAGGATGGCTGGACTATAACCTCAATACCTGCCTTGGACATTGCCTCATAATCATCTGTGGTGCGCGAATACATATGGATATGCGGCTCGAATAATCTGGTCATCCTAGGTTCCACTTACGACGTAACCCTTTTTATAGTTGCAGAACAAATCTTTGATAGTCGCATCTACCGACTTATGGTTGAAATTAGTTAATGGTGAGGGATAATAATAGTATGCTGGCAGCAGTATTTCACGGCCCAAGCAATATTGCAGTTCAAGAAGTGCCAGTGCCACTTGTCACCAGCAATAAGATTCTGCTCAAAGTGAATGCGTGTGGTGTGTGTTCGTACGACGCTCGTGTATTTAGAAATGGTCATCGAAAGGTCAGTCCGCCTGTGATCTTGGGACATGAGCTATGCGGAGAGATTCAAAGCGATGTCATGGCAGATGGCATGACAATAAAGGCAGGCTCACGGGTAGCCTTGTGTCCGCTGGTTCCGTGTCTTGTCTGTGCATATTGCCAGAATGGCCAGTACAATCTCTGCATGAAACTAATGGAGATTGGTTCGACTGTTAATGGTGGCTTTGCACAGTATGTCACGATACCCGAGCAAATAATCAAAATTGGCGGCCTAGTTCCAGTGCCAGATGAACTAGGTGACGAGGAAGCCGCGCTTTTGGAGCCTCTTGCGTGCTCCCTGAACAGCTTTTCAATTTTGGCTCCAAACAAGGAGACGCAACCTGTTGTAATCATTGGAGATGGGCCAATGGCGCTTATCCATCTCCAATTGTACAAAAATATAGCAAGAACGAGGGTAGCAATCGTAGGCAGAATCCCATTGAGAATTGAGAAGGCGAGATCTATGGGCGCAGACGCGGTGTTTTCCTATGATGATTCGAGTATTGAGAGAACTGCACGGGATGTAGCTGATTTTACAGGTCGTACTGGCGCCGGCGTAGCTGTAATTGCAACGAGTAACCCTGCTGCGCTCGAATTCGCAACAAGAATTATTGGCAAAAATTCCAAGATCAATATTTTTGCAGGTATGTCTACCGGCCAGATGTTTCAATTGGATGCTAACTGGTTGCACTATAATCAGATTTCTATTACGGGCTCATTTAGCTCTACACCTGAAATGCTTCAGCAAGCTGCAAGGATCGCTGCAGAAAGATTGGTCGACCTTTCAAAAATTGTAACACATCAATATCCGCTGCAAGAAATACAAAAGGCGATGATGACGACAGAAGGCTATCACGGTCTAAGAGCGGTGATAAACAAATTCATTTGATCAATTTACGTATCTTGATTATCGGCAGAACTTGAGAACGTAATGGCCTTTCGCACTACGAGCTGAACAGGGCTTCTAAATTTCGTCCTTGTATTATCTGGTTGAAACCTTCTGCAAAAAGTAATCTAGAAGAACAATTGTTAAACCTATATCTTCATCAGAAAGCGCCGTCAAGGTACGGTCATAACCGATCATTATACTGCGCCAACCTTCAACGGTTGCAGCGTTGTTGCGCAAATTCCTTTGATTGTATTGTGCCAGATAAGCGCAGAAGTCATTAGTGAACCTGAGGTTATCATTTCCTCTCTCAGCGACTTTTGCTACACATAATTTGCTTATTAGGCCATTTGCAAGCATCTACTCAGTCTTATAGCTCAGCAGTAAAATGGGAGTTGTCCGTTTCTGTGCCTAAAGCTGATGTCATATTCCATTTAGTCGAATAGATAAGCTACACCATGTCTCATATTGCTATTATCTTGAATAACTGAAATATCGCACTACAAAGAAATGAAAGATTAGGAAAATTGGGTTCGTTGTTCAAACGAATCTAATTGAGTTAGGGTTTTCTTTCCTTAGTCTGGCCATGAACCCATAGGGTTCGAATGTGAGTCTTCAGCTACAGAAAAAGGACAGACTCCCTAGCTGAATATGCGGATGGCAGGAATATTCTTGAAGTAATCTCAGATTAGTGTTTGGCTGACATCTATGAGCGTCGCGGCTTCCCAGATCCTAAATGTAGTATCCATCATATCAGTAGCTGCACAAGATTTGCATAATAGCAATGATATTTGTATCGAGTTCTTCGTTCTCGCCTTTGTGACTTTGCATATAGAAGGCGAAGTGCAATTTGGAAGCTGACATTTCAACATGTGAAATAAAGTAAAGGATTACTTTTGCCCCTGTTTGTGAGAATTCTTATACTAATTGCTAAAATGATATTACGTGGCCATAAACTAACTATGGATTATCAAGGCTACATGCTCAAAATTGTTGTATCGCAAGCATCGTGATCATATCGCTTAATGCGTCATGGGAGAAAGCAGCTTTCTTGCCTATAGTCAGTACTAGAAGGTGGGCCGTAAGGGATTTGAACCCTCGACCTTTCGATTATCAGTCGAACGCTCCACCAAGCTGAGCTAACGGCCCGTTCATTTCAGAATTGTCAACGGTATTTAATTGTGTGGCAAGATCCGTCCCGGTCTGCTTTTAACCCCATTTGTCCGATATTATAGTTGATCCAGTATAGACAAGAAAAAGATACTCTGAATCAGAACTCAAGGAAGTGGTTATGCCCCAAGAAGGCGAGCTCCTTGGCCGCGTGATACAAGTGGTAGGTGGAGACAACATTATCGTCAAATGTATGGATGACAAGGTTTGAACTTGTAGAATACGAGGTAAAATCAAGTGCAGAATGTGGATCAAAGCTGGTGACTGGTTCTGGTAGCCGAATGGTATTTCAAGTCCGAAAGGGCCGATATGATTTGGCCGTACATGTCTGCCCATGGAGACAAGATGAACCACGATTGCCTGCTTGCGGGACTGGACTAGTTGTTTTCAAGGTTTTACAGTGAAAAGTGACTTTATAAGCTTCTCAGGTCTGAGCGCATGTTTCCCGGAGCAAACCTCGCGTGGCATAAATATTTGATAAATAGTACGACGACTTTGAAGACCCTTCTTGGTGCCGGTATACCATTAAATCAACTCGTCCGTTGATCAACCCAGGATTTTGGTATTTTGTTTTGTCTGGCCTGAATTAGGCGTCTGAATACATTCCAAATGTTGCCAAGGGTGTAAATCTGAGCAGTAGATGGTCATAAAGTAATACAAATCTCAATATATGACTATCCACCATGAGGAAGTGTACTTGGTAAGGATAGCAAAAAGGTTGGTTCGCTTCAACGTCCTGCAGGAGGATGAAGGATCAAGCACGGCACGAGTTCGATACTCCTGCGAAAAGTGTGGCCAAATGTTTGGCTCATGGAAGCATTTAAGGTTGCACAAGGTTGAGAAGCATTCGTATTGATGTTGACACGATAAGATCAGTGGTTCTACAACACACTTAAATTATCATCATCTTTTTGGCTATTTAGGTAGTAGCTTAGTAGCCTGTGGGCCGGTAGTTTAGTCCGGTAGAATACCTGCCTTGCATGCCAATTGTAAGAGTGGCAGAGGACACGTAGGTGGTCGTGGGTTCGAATCCCACCCGGTCCACCAATATTGTTATGATCACTAGAGATACTTGAATCAAAGCATCGTACAACGTGATATTTCTTGTCAAAATTTGAGTCTATTTACACATCAATGGACGTCGTTCTGGAAGAAGCTGGGCTCTGTTCTTTTATACTCAGATAACATGACTATTTTCTATATAGATGCGAAGACAGGGAATAAACGATTATGATATTTGGTCGGTGGGACAAACAGTAGGTTCGAATACATCGAGGGGATAGAATGGCGAATATTCAGAAAAGTAGGAACAAACCCGTCGCAGACGATAAATTTCATGAACTGTGTGCCCATGTTCTTTCTCTTGACAGGGCAGTTCTCTTCTGTGCGCTGGCCCACAAATCAGGATACCTAATGTCGCTT
>DATEUD010000142.1:0-7507 GCA_035283265.1 Nitrososphaera sp. | reverse complement strand
GCTTGATCTTGTTGACGTCCGAATACTTTGCATACAGTGGCGACACTTCTGCAGGGAGCGACTGGTACTGTGAAAACGCCTGCTTGCGCATCGCTGCCAGCCAGCCGGGTTCGGTGCCCGCTAGCGAATCGACGTACCCGCTATCAATTGAGGATAGTGAAGTAGCCATTACTAGATCACTGAGATCGGTTAGCCGACAGAGCCTTCCATTTCGAGCTTGATAAGTCTGGTAAGCTCCACGGCATATTCCATTGGCAGCTCTTTTGTGAATGGATCCATAAATCCACCGACGATGAGCGACAGTGCATCAGACTCCGAGTACCCGCGGCTCATCAGGTAGAATATCTGGTCCTCGCCTATCTTGCCTACCGTCGCTTCGTGTGTGATTGTGGCGTCGTCCTCGTTGACCTCTATGTATGGGTAGGTGTCGGTCCTGGAGCGCTCGTCCAGCAGCAACGCATCGCATCTGACATTTGACTTTACCCCGGTTGCACCCTTTGCCACATGCAGGAGACCGCGGTAGGTGGTCCTTCCAGAGTCCTTGCTGACGGATTTGCTAGTGATCCTCGAAGTGGTGTTTGGCGCAAGGTGAACAGCCTTTGCTCCTGCGTCCTGATGCATTCCTGCTCCAGCAAAGGCCACCGATACCACTTCAGCATGAGCTCCCTTGCCAAGCATGTAGACTCCAGGATACTTCATTGTTAATTTGCTTCCAATGTTGCCGTCGATCCACTCGACCCGGGCGTTTTCATAAGCATAGGCCCTCTTTGTCACGAGGTTGTAAACGTCCTTGCTCCAGTTCTGGATAGTGGTGTATCGGATCTTGGCGCCCTTCTTTGCGATCAGTTCAACGACTGCAGAATGGAGCGACTCTGTTGTATAGACAGGCGCTGTGCACCCTTCGATGTAATGCACTTCGGCGCCTTCGTCCGCGATGATAAGCGTTCTTTCAAACTGGCCAATGTTCTCCGCGTTGATCCTGAAATACGCCTGCAGCGGAAGATCGACCTTGACGTTTGGCGGGATGTAAATGAACGAGCCGCCAGACCACACGGCGCTGTTAAGAGCGGCAAACTTGTTGTCTTCCGGCGGGATCACCTTGCCAAAGTATTTCTTGACGATCTCGGGGTATTCCTTGACAGCGGTGTCAGTATCAGAGAAAATTACACCCTGCTTTTGCAGGTCTTCCCTTAAATGGTGATAAACAGTTTCAGATTCATACTGGGCGCCGACTCCCGCAAGGAACTTGCGTTCGGCTTCCGGGATGCCGAGCTTTTCAAATGTGTTCCTCACTGACTCGGGGACGTCATCCCAACTCTTGCTAGTCTTTTCCGACGCCTTGGCATAATAGTAGATGTTCTGGAAGTCGATCTTGGTCAGATCTCCGCCCCAGTTTGGCATTGGCTTGCTCATAAAGACCTCGTATGATCTCAGCCTGAAATCCCTCATCCAGTCCGGCTCACCTTTCATCCTGCTGATTTCTTCGACTGTGCCTTTTGAGAGCCCCTTTTTGCTGAGGTAAACGTAAAGCTCTGTAGAGTCTTTAAAGTCATACTTGCTATAGTCCATTTTAAGGTCTTCTTTTGCCGTCATACGCTTGTATAACGCTGTTATGTTTTATATATATTTTGCATTTTGCGACCGTGCCTCGGCGAATTTGTACAAGCTAACCCAGGAAATCTGTACAATCAGCCTTCATGCACGATTTTCATTTCCAGCGCGCTCTCTCACCATAGCCTGGGCATCGGGATGCAGGTCGTCTATTTTCTGTTCGCCCGCCCTGAGCTTTTCAATGGCCTCCTTGACAGAAGGGCTGCTGTTCCTGCCTGCGACCTCCAAGTCAAGTATGCTCTGGCCGGCCTTTTCGCCCAGGACCCACAGCAGCTCCTCGACCCTGCTGCGGTTAGCCGCAAGGTGCTCGGCATATTCTTTGAATGCGGCTTCGTTATGATCGCCGAGGGCCTTTGCCAGCATCTTGGCGATAGAGCTTGACTGGCCTTCCAGCAGGTCTATCCTGAGCCTGATGTCCTTCTCGGCACGCAAACCGTCATTCTTTGGGAAGCAGGTGTTTTAATTATTTCTTCGCTTGGTTGACCAGAAGGTCCCGCCGGATGCCTTCCACTTTTCATAATCGCGCAGTATCGTGACATGGTCAAATGCGATCTGCTGCCTTCCAATGTCCACTAGATCGACCCATTCGATGCTTGCGGCATCGTGCCCGGCCTTGTCAGAACCCCCCACAATTATCCCGACAAAAACCACCGTCATGATGTGCTTTCTTGGATCGCGCTTTGGATCAGAGTATACGCCAAGAATGTCGATCGGCTCGACTTCAAGCGACGTCTCCTCTATGGCCTCCCGCTTCATCGCGTCCTCTGCAGTTTCGCCCTCGTTGATAAAGCCGCCGGGCAGAGCGAGCTGGCTCCTGAACGGGTCCTTTTTCCGCCTTATCATCAAAACCTTGGAATCCCGTTGCAGTATGACGTCGACAGTGGGGGTCGGGTTGCGGTATTGCATGTGCTAATGATGGATGCAGCGCTATTAATGGTTCTAGTATTTGCAAGAATTTCAAAATCATTTTGGATTTTTAGAATAAGCTCTGCAAATAAAAAAAGATAGAAATAATACCGGTATTGTTTTTCTGAAATAAGCTAAATTCTTATTAGTATGTACAACCTTTAATTACAATATGTCTGCCATCTTTGCAGCAGAGGAATCTCCGGTTCCCCTTTCAATTTGCCCAAAATGTGGAAGGCAGGTAAAGATTGACGGCCACTGCGAATGCGAAGCGATATTTTTCACAGGGTACAAGCGAAGGTAAACCGGCGTAGGACACGTACGGGCACGTCCCTAGCTTAGGTTAGGTAGCTGTGCAAGGTAGTCTGCCCAAGGTGCGACCGGTCTATCCGCCGAGGACCGATGCAGTCTGGAAAGTCGCATGCCATCCCGCAGCTTTTGATCCTGTCCTCCAGGTCGCCGATGATCTTTTCGGCATACCTCCTGTCAGCCGTGACATAGTTGGCATCAAGCGGCTCTTCAAAGTTGTAAATCTGCCTGTACTTTTCAATGCTGTCAGGGATTTCAAGCAGCCGCAGGGCAAGCTTTAACCGCTCCCAGATGTCCGTCCGAAGCCTGAGAATCGCGCCAAAAACGTAGCGCAGGCCGGCCTGCTTGCAGATCCTGACTACTGCCTCAAGCTCTTCGTCAGTGTCTGTCACAAGCGGCAATATCGGGTCGACGCTGACGCCGCAGCACACCCCGGCGTCGGTGAACTTTTTGATCGCTTCAAATATCCTGTCTGCAGGCGGCGTGCCGGGCTCGACTGCCCGCCTTATCTTTTCGTTGCAGGTGGTGATCGACCACACGATAAAGCAGTTGTGCCCGTATTGTTTGTGGAGCTCCAAGTCGCGCTCGATTATCGCAGACTTCGTGAACACATAGTACGGCACGTTGTATTTCTGCAGCACCTGCACGCATTTTCTGGTTAGCCCAAATCGCAGTTCTGCCGGCTGGTAGGCGTCGGTTGCAGAGGCCACCATTACAGGGTCGATCGTGTCAGACTTCCACGCAGCAAGCTGTTTGTCTAATACCTCAGGAGCGTTGCTCTTGGCGTAGATTTTGTCGTAAAATTCGGGCGACCACTCGTACGTGGCGTAGCAGTAAGCGCAGCGATGGCTGCATCCCTGGTACGGGTTTATCGTGAGGCCGTTGTAGCTCTTGACGGCAAATGGGTGTATTATTGACTTGCACTTCTTTTCTTCAAGCGTCACCGCTCCGCTGTACCACAGCCCCGACATGTTGACGCATGTCATTGGCATGTCTAATAAACCAGGCAGCACCGGCAGGTGAGGGGGTGCCTGCCAAAGTATAGTTTTTTATTGTCGCGGTTGTGCAGGAGGACCTATGAGGGTAGGCGTGGCGGGCCTCGGATTGATGGGTTCCGGGATCGCAAGCCGGCTTGTCAATACAGAGCACGTAGTATCGGTGTACAACCGCTCCAGTGCAAAGACAAGACAATTCTCAAAAAGCGCCGCCATAGCGTCAAGCCCGAAAGAGCTTGCCGACAATTGCGACCTTGTCATAGCTGTCGTTACCGACTTTCAAGCAACCAAGGAAGTGCTGCTGGGCAAAGGCGGCATAATTGAATCAGGCAACCGCGGCCTGATAGTGGCCGACGCAAGCACGGTCTCGCCTCTGCAGTCCGAACACTGTGCGCAGGAGCTCCGCAAGGCAGGGATAGGGATGCTCGGCATGCCTGTGATGGGAGGGCCGGCCGCAGCCGAAACAGGCGAGCTTGTGCCAATCGTGGCCGGCAACAGGCAGGCTTTTGAAAAAGCAAGACAGGTGATCGAAAAGCTGGGCAGGACTTTTTACGTCGGCGAAAGGGATGGGTCTGCAAACGCCATCAAGCTCGCGCTCAACCTGAATATCGCGCTTGTCGCAAGCGCCGTGTCCGAAGGGATAACGCTTGTCAGAGGCTCAGGCATCGACCCGTTGATATTTGTCCAAGTGCTTAACTCGACTTACTTTAAGACAGGCCTGTCGGAAAAGAAGGGACCCAAGATGGTGAAGAACGACTTCTCACCGACGTTCCACCTCAAGAACATGCTAAAGGACCTAGAGCTTGCGATGGGGACCGCCCAGGCCACCGGCATCGCGCTGCCCCAGACCGCTCTTGCGCAGCAGATCTTTCGGGCTGCAAACAACAGTGGTTTTTCAGATCAGGACTATACTTCTATCTGCGCATTCTTGGCAAGAATAAACGGGATGGAAAAATGATGAAGCTCGACAAGTTAAAGGACGTCAGGGCAGACGAATTCATGGTCTTTGCGTCGCTGCCTGACATGGGCAGAGTGGGCGGTCTGGTCTCGTCGTTTCTTTCGCAGCACTTGAAGACAGAACAGGTGGCCGAGATTACGTCAATCGACAAGCCGTGGGTCTCGTACTCTGATGGCGTGGTGAAAAGCGCAAGTGACGCCTACAAGATATCCTACGACAAGCGCCACAAACTGCTGGTATTTACAGGCGATTCGCAGCCGCAGGATCCCCGCGAGCTCCACAGGCTCTGCAACCTGCTTCTTGACTATGTCCAGTCGATAGGCAAGGTGACGAGGCTGTACGGCGCAGGCGGCTACCTGCGCGAGCAGGGGACGGGAGCGCCCCGCGTATGCGGGGTCGTAAACAGACCGGAGCTGAAGAAGGTACTGACAAAGGCTGGCATCGATCCGGTCGGGGGCGAGATAACGAGCATCACGTGGTTCAACGGCCTCATCCTTGGGCTTGCCGCGGAAAGGGGCATTGACGCAATAGGGCTGTTTGGTGAAATAGCCGAGACGACGATGCCCCAGCCGCTAGCCGCAAAGGTCATCATCTCTGCGTTTTCCAAGCTGGAAAATATATCGATAGATACCAAGCCCCTTGACCGCCATTACGAGTCAGTTCTGGAAGAGATGCAGAAAAAGAAAGAGCCGTCGGATTTCGGGCCGGGCATAGGCTAACGATCTACCTTTCAAGTCTTGTGATCATTCAAGATTGCCGCACCAAAGGCTAGCAGACAAATTGCCAATATGGTCAGGATGAAACCATAAGATGACGGTGCAATTTCGAACGTATCAGTACAGTGAGCAGGTTCTAGCACCAGGACATCTACGCCACCAACATCTAGATCATCTTGGCATGCCGACCTTGGATTCAGAATATCCGATACTGAAAACAGCAGCAGGGCAAAGCCGATAACTATCATCGATAACGGAGCTATTGTATAGCATTTCCCCGGTTGGCTTATTGACTGCAAAGGCGTCTTTAAAAGGTCAGTTTTTTATCTTTATGCTTTTGCCCAAACGTCAGTGTACCGGCGCGCCCAGCGGCGCGTCTTCGGTTATGGTCAGGAACACAGGTTTGCCTTCCGGCCCGTCAGTCGCCAGGAGCATGCCCCTTGAAATTATGCTGCCTATCTTTTTTGGCTCCAGGTTGGTGCAGACAACGACTGTCCTGCCGACAAATTCCTCCGGCTTGTAGTATGGAGCGCCCCCGACTGCAAGCTCTCTCTGCTCGCTGCCAAGGTCGATCCTTGCCTTGAAGACCTTCTTCATGCCTTGCATGCTTTCTGCGTGGATTACCTTTCCTATCCTGAGGTGCACCTTTGAAAATTCCTCGAAAGTGACTAATTGCTCTGCCGCCGGCTCGCTAATGACATTCCAAGGGTTGGAGTAGCATTAAAATTGGTTACGTTCCGTTAATCGTTTTACAATCTGCGAATAGCAGTTGTTTGAACCATGCGATTTGCATGCCAATGCAGCATCTGGGGTCGAATTACTAAAGCCCTGCTCCAGGTATCCATGAGGTAGTCATAAATCAACATAGTGAGCGCAACTCTAGCTATTTTGTGCCAATGCAGAAAGCATTTGACGGTATGATGTCAGGTATTTCTGTGCATTTCATTCTCATGATCATAATCTAATTTCTCGTGTCCTTTATATCGCTGATTAACTTGAATGACTTTACACCTAGATGGCTCCGCCAGACGAGATGATGCAAGCGAGAATAGTCCACATGATTCTCACGAAGAGGACAGAAGAGGCTTTGCAGGCATTGAGCAGTTTTTACGATCTTAAACCTCCCGAAATAGTCGTTGGTACTGTTAAGGGAAAGAGAAGAACCGCCTATGCTGTGTACGTTCAGAAGGAAAAGAAGATTTACGCTATGAATTCAGCCATCTACTACAATCCCTTCGTCGTACTGCACGAGTTTTATCATCATTTAAGAACTCGGGGTGGGTCACATAGGGGGACTGAGAGACACGCAAATGAGTTTGCACGAGGTTTCATAGATTCCTACAAGGCTGTAATTAAGAAGGCCATAGAGAATAGGGATGACAGTAAACAGTCATGAGAATAGGCATTAGGATTGTTTCATGATAGTCATTTCTTCTACTCTTTGATACACCCGAACACTCATGAATCTCGTTAGGGGGCCTCGTGGTTATATCTAGCACAAAATAAGCGACTATGTTAGTGATGGCTTGCTCATTCCTAGCTATTTTGTGTGCCTTGCTTATCCAAACTTTCGATACGGTTCATGACACACTAATGAGCATATCGGATTCGTGAGTAGTTTGGTTTGCAGAGCGTGGGGAAAAATAATGGAGTTTAGAAACATGGCGTTATCGTGCATCCTCAACACAAAATGCAAGCTTTATGGTTGTTCGGTAGATGACTATTTTCCTAGTCTTTGGGTCTACCTTTGCGGTCATGCCTTAAGCTTGCACAATGCTTCAAAGAATAATACATTGCAATGTCGCGTCTGCAGCTGCAAAGACTACAACCATTGACCTTTGAGAATCAAAGGAAATCCAGAGTTCTTTCTTGTACTCGCGCCTTAGGAATCCTGTGCGTATCTATCCGTATTTGTCTAAGGTCCTAAAAATTAAGGCTTTCATGTATACAGTACTGTGAGGCCGCTGATATTGAAGAAACAAGGAGTTGTAAAGCTACGGTGACCGAACACT
>DATEUD010000141.1:0-5995 GCA_035283265.1 Nitrososphaera sp. | reverse complement strand
TGTGCGGACGACCTCGTTTGCGTCAATGTCATACTGGAAAATCTGCCCCTTCCGCGGGAAGGCGAGGAGTGATATCCATACGTCGTTTCTTTCGTTGTCAACCGCGAGCAAGCCTGAGGTTACGAGACGAAGATCGATCCCGGAAAAGCCGTCAAGCGGGAGCGGGATCTCTGTAAAGCCCTCTGAAGTTCCTGCCTGCATCTTTGACACATTCCCAAAGTAAAGCGACTCGGAGTTCAGGCCGATAAAGTAGATGTTGCCGTTGGCGTCAAAATCCATTGCAGAAGGGTAGCTGGCAGGGACTTTGAACATGTCAAAGGACTCTGAAGCCCTGTTGAACCGCCAGATTGCGTTGTTCTGGTCCGTGAACCACACGTTGCCCCTAGTATCAATCTTGACTACCCACGACATCGACCACGATGGCACGGCGGTAAAGGGCTGCTCGCGAGACGGCCACTCTGGAATGATGTAGTCGTTAAACTTGTTTTCTGCAGCGTTGTACATGCCAAGGAGGCCGCGTTTTGCAGATACGTACCATACCTGGCCGCCGTCCACGGCAATGCCTAAAGGCATTTCGCATTCTGAAGGCAGCACAAATTCTGTAACAAATGCGTTAGAGCTGGGGCTTGCGCCCGGGCCGCAAAACTGCTCCTGGAAATTTCGCAGCGTTTCGTCTTCATTGTCGGTGCCGGCGGGAGGCGGGCGTGCAAAAACTGAAACAGAAACTGCAACAACTGCAATTATGCCTATCATCGCGTAAACAATGATTTTTTTAGACGACGAACTGGAGCCACGAGCGGAACCCGACACGAGAAGAAAACCTGTTTTCCACCATATATCTCTAGTGCCATCGATGGAATAGACAAAAATACCATATCTGGCGTAGTTGCCGTGTTTGGCTGCAGAAAAAACAAAAGGCCACAGGCAGCATGCAGCAATGGGCTATCTGTCGGTGCTGTTCGCCGCTGCCCTTTTTGGATCTGTGTTCACCCTGGCAAAGGTCCCGCTCACTACGGTTGACCCGCTTGCGCTGTCAGCCATCGTCTACACGATAGCAGGTTTGGGGCTGATCCCATTTGCAAAGGCGTCGTTCAGGCTCGACACAATGCGCGACTACTACTACCTTGCAATAATAACAGTTGTTGGCGCGATTGCAGCGCCGGTGCTTTTGCTCTACGGCCTCCAGCAGACGGACGCCTCCGACGCGGCGATACTGACAAACGGCGAGATTGTGTTCACGATAGCGCTGTCCGCATTATTTTTCGGAGAAAAGCCACACGGCAGGATCGGGCTGTTCGCGGTGATCCTAGTTGTGATCGGGCTTTTCATAGCCACCACTGACCTAAAATTGTCCGAGACGATACTCCAGTTCAACGCCGGCAACCTCATGATATTGGGGTCAATGTTCATGTGGGGTATTGACAACAATGTGAGCAGGCGCCTTACCTCAAACGTGAGCCCTGCCAAGATAGCGATGGTCAAGTCGCTTGCAGGGGGCCTCGTCCTGCTTGCGGTTGCATTGGCGCTTGACAGGGGAAATGCGATAGCAAGCATCGAGCCAAATCTCTGGCTGATAATAGTCGGGATGTCCGTGTCTGGGTTTGGCGGCGCGCTCCTGCTCTTCCTGCAGGGCATTAAGAGGATAGGAACGGTCAAGACAATGTCGGTGTTTTCGATGACCCCGATATTTGGCATAGTCATCGCGGCTCTGGCGCTTGGGGAATCAATAAGCGTCTTTCAGGGTATCGCGACCGGCCTGATAATTTTTGGAATCCTGCTTGTGAGCCGCCACTAGAGCAGCTTTAGGTCGTTAGTAACCTTGTCAACCAAGTGTGCTGGAGCCGGGCCTATCCCGATGCAAGTTGTCGTCCCCGGCGGTATCTGCGTAAGCCCGCTGTCCTGGACCTGCACGACCGGCAGCTTCATGCTTTCTGCGCGCTTCCTTACCTCCATCAGCTCTTCCATGCTTTGAACTTTTACTACGACCTTGGCCTGTCCGCGGTTGAACCACGCGTCGAACCATTCGCGCTTGTGCGCCTTTGTCTTTTCTGCACCCATCACTGCGGCGTGCGCTACCTGCGCTGCTATCTTGCCCGTCCCCATGCCAAGGTCCCGCCTTACGACCATTACTTGCTTGAATTCCACCTGCGCTCGGTCATAGTTTAATTAACAGAGTGAAAAATACATTGCTGGTCTTTTGCGAGATGCCGAGCTATGACGTGATAGTGGCAGGAGGGAGCGTGTCCGGCCTGCTTGCGGCGCGCGAGGCGGCTGCCGGAAGCCTCTCGGTCGCGGTCCTCGAAGAAGACTCGGAGATAGGGACGCCGGAGCACTGCGGCGGGCTCGTGAGCATAGCAGGCATACGGAACCTCGGCCTCGTGCCTGACGCCGGCGCGGTTGAAAACGCAAAGATTGCGCGGGCAAGAATTCTATCGCCATCCAATGGATTTGAAATCAGTGCGGAAAAGCAGAAAGTGATTGTGCTTGACAGGCGCGTGCTTGACAAGCAAATAGCGTTCCAAGCGCAAAAGCTTGGCGCCGAAATAAAGGTAAAATGCGCAATGCGGTCACTTGCAAAAGACGGTGTGGGCCATCTGGTCAAGACGGCTGAAGGCGACTTGTCATGCGACTACTTTATCGACGCAAGGGGTGTCGCTTCGATAATCGCCAGAAACCGCGAGGGCGTTTTACATTCAGCCCAGTACGAAGTTTACGCGCCCTGGATAGAGCGCGACGCCATCGAAGTCGCGTTTGACAGCCAGCGCTACCCAGGCTTTTTTGCCTGGATAATCCCGACGGCGCAGGGCAAGGGCAAGGTCGGAGTGGCCGGCAGGGGCATCAACGCGGCAAGTGCGCTCCAGTCGTACATGGACGGCAAGGGCAAGCACTCGGTGGTGCGCAAGGTCTACGCCCCGATATGAGTCAACGGCCCGGAGGAAAATTTCGTGTCAGGCAGGACTGTGATAGTTGGCGACGCGGCCGGCCAGAGCAAGCCGACTACTGCAGGCGGCATCTACACATGCGGCATGGGAGGCGTGCTCGCAGGCAGGGCGGTGGTACAAGCAGCCGGGAAAAATGACGGCGGCCTCCTAGCGCAGTACCAAATGAACTGGACCGCTATGTTTGGCGCAGAGTTTGAAAAGATGCTGCTTGCAAGGAAGCTCCTGGAGCGGCTGGACAACAAGGCCATAGATGAACTGTTTTCCGCGGTGCCGCCGGAAAAACTTGAAGAGGCGTCGGCCAGCGGGGACTTTGACTTTCACTCTGCCGCGCTAGCCAAGATCCTTGGCGCCAAAAGTGCTGCTAAAATGGCCCGGGCGCTGCTTGGCAACGAAATCAGGCGCCTGATTGACAGCAGCTAAGCAAGATATAAATTCGGATAACTTAAGAGAGCACCTATGTCCAAGCCATTGCAGTTGCCGGTCTGCACCTCATGCAGCAGGCCGATTATGCCTAACGATGAATGCGTCAAGTATTACTGTCCAAGCTGTGGCTATGTGCTTATTTGGCGCTGCGAATCCTGCCGCGAGTTTGCGAGGTCCTACAAGTGTGTAGGGTGCGGCTTTGAGGGCCCGTAGGCATGGCGCGGCTCATAGCCAGGATAAGGATAATGCCTGCAGACGCCGAGTCCAACCTTGACAACGTTGTCCAATCGATGAAAACATCCATGCCGGAAGCCATGGAAATGAAGGGTCACGCGATTGAGCCCATCGCCTTCGGGCTAAAGGCCATTGTCGGCGACTTTTTGCTCGAAGACGCGGAGGGCCAGATGGACAGGCTCGAAGACGCGATCAAGAACATAGAAGGAGTCGGCGAGATCGAAGTTATGAACATCAGCAGGCAGTCCGTAAAAATGAAGTAACATTATGCCGGAGGCTAAAGTTTGAAAAAGGTGCGCGCCGGGAGCGACGAATCGTCGCCCGTTCAGCTCAGGGTAGCCGAAGCCAAGCACCGCGACGTTGGCAAGCGGCGCGCTAGGCTGGATTCGCGCCACATGGAGCACCTTGAAATTCAGGCCGGCGAAGTGGTCGAGCTTGTCGGCAAGCGCAGCACCGCAGTTACTGCGTGGCCGGCTGACGAGGAGGAAAAGGAAAGCGACATCATCAGGATAGATGGCCAGACGAGAAAGAACGCCGGCGTCGGGATCAACGACCTGCTAAATGTCAGGAAGATTGACTGCAACCAGGCAAAGAGCATCACTTTGATGCCTCTTGGGGACAGCAGCATCACAGTCGACAAGGAGTTTTGCGACTTTGTAAAGAACAGGCTCAAAGGCTACCCTGTGAGCGAAGGCGACGAAATTTCTGTCGTGATCCTGGGCAACCAGATGGACTTCAAGGTTGAAAGGGTCGCGCCAAAGGCAATCGTGAGGATTGAGCGGCCGAGCAAGCTCACCATAATGGCCGAGATCACAAGCGAAAGAAAACCGCGCGTGACCTATGAAGAGATTGGAGGCATGAAGGAGCAGATAAAGCGCCTGCGCGAGATAGTAGAGCTTCCGATGCGCCACCCTGAAGTCTTTGCCCGGCTCGGCATAGAGCCCCACAGCGGCATCCTGATGTACGGGTCGCCGGGGTGTGGAAAGACGTTGATTGCAAAGGCGCTTGCGTCAGAGTCGGAGGCGAACTTTTTCATAATAAACGGCCCGGAGATCATGAACAAGTACTACGGCGAGACAGAAGCACGGCTGCGCGACATTTTCAAAGAAGCGCGCGAATCGTCGCCCAGCATAATATTCATCGACGAGATAGACGCCATCGCGCCGAAAAGGGAGGAGGCGTTTGGCGACGTTGAAAAGCGCGTCGTGGCTCAGCTGCTCGCACTCATGGATGGCATGTCAGACCGCGGCCATGTCATCGTGCTTGGCGCCACCAACAGGCCGGAAAGCCTCGACCCGGCGCTGAGGCGCCCCGGCCGGTTTGACAGGGAAATAGAGATAGGCGTGCCAAACGCAGAGGGCCGGCTCGAGATACTGCAGATCCACACCCGGGGCATGCCGCTGTCAGACGACATTGACTTGCAGGATCTTGCGTCAGAATTGCACGGGTACACCGGCGCCGACATCAAGGCGCTCTGTAGGGAAGCCGCCATGAAGGCCCTCAGGCGTTACCTGCCCGAGATTGACCTTGAAGGGGACAAGATATCGCCGGAAATCCTCGAGGGCATGGTGATCACAAACCGCGATTTCAAGGAGGGTATGAAGGAGATCGTGCCTACTGCCATGAGGGAATTCTACGTCGAGGTCGCGCGTGTAAAGTGGAACGACGTCGGCGGCATGTACGAGGTAAAGCGCACGCTGCACGACAACCTAATTACGGCGATCAGGGAGCCCGATAAATTCGCAAAGATGGGCATCAGGCCCCCGCGAGGGGCGCTGCTCTACGGCCCGCCGGGCACAGGCAAGACTCTTTTGGCAAAGGCGCTTGCCACCCGGAGCAGCGCCAACATCATTGTTGTCCGCGGCCCCGAAGTGCTCAGCAAGTGGGTCGGCGAGTCTGAGAAGGCCATACGCGAGATCTTCCGAAAGGCCAAGGCGTCATCGCCCTGCATCGTCGTTTTTGACGAGCTGGACTCGCTTGCAAGGCCGCGGGGCCAGGAAGAAGACGTGTCTGGCAATGAGCGCGTCCTTAGCCAGATACTGACAGAGATGGACGACTCGGGGAGCGCCGGCGTGGTCGTGATCGGAATAACTAACCGGCCGGACCTTATCGACACTTCGCTTCTCCGCCCCGGGAGGCTTGATCTTATCATATATGTCGGGCCGCCTGATGAAAAGGCCCGTCAGGAGATATTGAGGATAATAAGCCAGCCGATGCCCCTTGCCAAAGACGTCGACCTTGCGAGCATCGCGCAGTCCACGAAGAGCTTTAGCGGCGCGGATCTCGTGGCGCTCTGCAGGGAGGCAGCGGTTAGCGCCATGCAGGGCAAGTCCGAAATCGTGTCAAACGCCGACTTTGGGAAGGCGATAAGGCTTGTCCGGCCGTCGATAACAAAG
>DATEUD010000140.1:0-5973 GCA_035283265.1 Nitrososphaera sp. | reverse complement strand
GCTGTCCGCAGACCCTTGCTCTATCTTTTCCAGCTGCTCCTCCATCGACCTTGTCAGGCCGGTGGAGACTATGGTAGGCACGAACGCTCTCATGGAGTCAATGACTGCAAAGCCGAGGCCGCTCACCTCGATGCCGTCCCTGCCTGAACCGATGTAGCTGCGCTTGAACAGGGTGGCAATGATGTCGGCCCTTGTAGCTTTCGTTCCAATCTGCTCCTGCTCCATCTTGGCAAGCAGGCTTGCCTGGTTGTAGCGGTAGGGCGGCTGCACGAATTTCTCCTCCATTTCTACGCCCAGATTTTTCAGTACGTCGTCTTTGTGAAGCTCTGGTAACTCGCGCCGCTCGAGCTTGACATAGGGCTTGTAAAATGCCATCCAGCCTTCGTAGATTGGCGTCCTACCTTCAGTCTTGAAGACATGACTCGATATACCTATTGAAACGTCAGTGTGTCGGCTGACTGCCGGGTCGCCAAACGTCGCAAGGAACCTTTTCACGATCAGGTCGTACACTTTGAATTCAAGGCCGCTCATCTTTTTCCACGGCGCAATGCCAGTGGGATAAATGGCAGGATGCGCCGGGTCAGACAGCTTACCTTCATTTGGCACAAGGCGCTCCTTTGAGAGTAGCATCGAAGTCAGCCTGTCGTAGCTTCCGATTTTTGAAATGCCGGAAATTATCTTGCAGTACCCTATTGACGGCGGCAGCTTTTGGCTCGACGTGCGCGGATATGAAATCAATGCTTGCAGGTACAGCTTTTCTGCTATCGCAAGCGTGAAGCCGGGGCCTAGCTTGAACAGCCTGTACGCTTCGCGCTGGAGGTCGGAGCACCGCCTTGCTATCGCTGATGTCGGTTACTGTTCCATCCTTGCCGACGCAGGCACTTACGATTGATTGTGCTTCTGCAAGCGCCTCAACTTTTGGCTTCTCGTATTGCGAGGAAAATGCCTGTCCGTTTTTTTCAAACTGCGCGCTTATCGTCCAGTAGGGGTCGGGGACGTGCAGCCTGATCTCCAGTTCCCTATCGACTGCAAACGCAAGCGTTGGCCCCTGCACCCGTCCGATCGAGAGGTTGCGGTACCTGCTGGCTGTCTTGAGCGACTTTGCAAGCGCCCTTGACAAGTTGACGCCGTAAATGAAATCGAGCATGTGGCGCGACCTTCCGGCTTCTGCAAGACCACTGTTCGGCTTGGTCACGCTGGCAAACGACTCCCTTATCTCTTCGTCAGTCAGAGTCGAGAACTTTGCTCTTTGCGCCTTTTCATACTTGTTGCCGCACGCGTACTGCAAGATGCAGTGGCCTATCACTTCACCTTCCTGATCATAGTCGCACGCGTGCACAAACGCCGATGCGTCTTTTGACAATTCGGAAATAACTTTGATCGCCCTTGCCGCCCTTGGGTTATTGGCGACCGGCGCCCACTCTAAATCGAGCACCGGGTACACGCTTCTGTTCTTTGTCACGTCAGCTATGCCATAAAGGTGGCCAATCGCCGAGCATATCATATACCGGCGGCCATCGGACGTTACATCAAAAACCGAAATTCCTGCCGGCCTTGATTCCTTTGGGTCACCCAGCGCCTGCGCTATTCTCCTCGCGGCGTCCGGCTTTTCGCAGACGACAAGCGTGTACAAACACACAATCTTGAAATTTTGCGCATATTAACCCGATCCTGCCAGGCTACACACCGGCCATGATTCTTCTATTCTAACAGTAATCAAGCTATTTATAATGCAAAAAGCCAATTTTTACAGATGACAAACAGCAAAGTCTGCGTTCTTGGCGCCGGCAGCACCAAATATGGAAAACTAAACGAGAGCATAATTGAGATTGCGCTGGATGCGGCCAAGGACGCCATCGACTCCGCAGGGATCACTCCGAAAGAGATCCAGGCTGGCTACATCTCGAACGTATTCGGGGTTGCAGACAGGCAGGTCCACATGGCCCCTGTCATCATGAGCAACCTTGGCATTTCCCATGTCCCGGGCCTAACAATCGAGTCTGCGTGCGGCTCTGGCTCGGTCATGTTCAGAGAAGCCTATGCAAACGTTGCAGCTGGCTTTTACGACTACGTCCTTGCGCTTGGCGTCGAAAAGGTGACGCATACCAGCACGGTGCACAGCACGACTTTGTTCTCCTACTGCTCTGACTTTTTCTACGAAGGCGGCAACGGCGCGTCTTTCCCAGGATTGTTCGCTTCGATGGCCCGCGCCTACATGAACACGCACAATGCGACTGAAGAAGACCTCGCCAACGTCGCGGTCAAGAACCACGAAAACGGTTTCCTAAACCCGAAGGCGCACATCCGCAAAAGGATCACGGTCGACGAAGTGCTAAAGTCGCCGGTGGTCGCGTCGCCGCTGAAATTGCTTGACTGCTGCCCGTTCTCTGACGGCGCTTCCGCAACGATCCTTTGCAGCGAAGAGTTTGCGAAAAAGAGCGGCAGGCCGTATATGGAGATAATTGGATCCGGGAGGGGTGCTTCGCCCGCAGCTGTGCAGGGGCGCGAAGACATCACCACCATCCCGAGCACGGTCGCCGCTGCAAAGCAGGCCTACAAGATGGCCGGCGTGACCCCGAAGGACATCAACTTTGCAGAAGTGCACGACTGCTTCACCATTGCTGAAATAATCGACATAGAGGACCTCGGGTTCTTCCCCAAGGGCAAGGCGGCTCACGCGGTGAGGGACGGCGCCACTCGCCTCACGGGCGAAATTCCGATCAACCCATCAGGAGGCTTAAAGTCAAAGGGCCACCCGATCGGAGCTACGGGCGTCGGGCAGGTGGTCGAAGTCTTTGACCAGTTCACCGGCAAGGCCGGAGAGCGCACCGTGCCAAACGCCGAGATCGCGCTCGCCCACAACTTTGGCGCCACAGGCGCCAGCGCTGCGGTCCACATCTTCAGAAAAGTGGACAGGAAATGATGAAAAAATTGTCGGTTAAAGAAAACACACGCGAAAAGTTCATTGAAGCTGCAAACAGGAAAAAGATACTGGCGCACAGGTGCACCACGTGCGGCCACCTGATGCTGGAGACCGTGCTCTATTGCGAAAAGTGCTCTGGCAGCAAGCTCGAGCACGCTGAGCTCGAAGGCGCCGGTACCGTTGTCACCTATACAATCCAGGCGGTTGCGCCGGAGGGCTTTGAAGACGCCGGCTCGTACGCTTGGGTGGTGTTCAAGGTGGACAATCACCAGTTGAGAGCATCCGGTTTTTTGCCCGGCGTCAAGACCCCTGCCGACCTGCCGATAGGCACCAGGGTGAGGGTGACCGGCTTTGACCCCAAGCACGGCCTGATGCTCCAGAAATAGCGCCTGTATGTAATACTGTATACCTAGCTTTTTCTTATAACCCCATTCATGCCTCTATGTCCATGTACATGTTTGAGTCCAAGGTGTACGAATGCCAGTCATGCAGCGAGTTCTACTTCTTCAAGCTGGACGCAGACGATCACACGGGCAAGACCGGCCACTCCAACTTCAAGGTGACAGACTGGACGTCGCCGGCATCGCCTTCGCCACGGATAAACAGGGGCAAGTCGCCGATTTAGCGTAGCAGCAGCTGGGCGTTTTGTTAAAAACTGTCAAGGAGACTTTACTTATTCCAGTTATTGCAGGTTGCTAGTATGCTTTCGGCGGACGTGATTTGCGGCAAATGCGGCTCGGTTGTCTACCAAATGCGGATGCTGAAATCAGTGAAGGACGCCCTGCGCGCGACAAATAGCCGCTGCCCCGTATGCGGCGCCGCACTTAACCCCGGCGATTTTGGCGTGGCCGTGAAGAAGCGCTAGCGCAGGCGATCGTGCTTTCGAAAGCCGCTATAGTACGCAAGTGTCCCAATCACTATCGCAATAATATACCAAACGGGTATCACAAAGCTGCCAACATCTATTGCGCCCAAGTGCATCGACGTCCAGTCTGAGGCCTGCATCAAAAGCCCGCCTTTTGGGTCGCTCTCAAGCGGCATGATCCCCCTGTTGGCAAACCATGCAAAATCCTCGACCACTATCGCGGTTATGAGGTTGGCCGCGCCAATGAATGCCGCCTTTATCCGATTGTGCCGGCCAAGCAGCTTGAACGACATGTCGTCCCACAGCGCGACAAAGCTGATGAGAACAAATATGAAGAGCATCGGGAACAGGTGGTACTGGTACATGTTGCCAATGATGGGTTTGGTCTCCCTGCTCCTGTCAAAATTCGAGTCGGTGACTGCAACCTCACCGTTTGAGATTTGCAATGCCGGGTCCTTGATGTAGTAATACTCTAGGTGGGCAAAGCTGGCCGCAAATATGACTCCAATGATTGCGGTCGAGATGAACTCGATCTTGCGCGCGCCAAGGTGCTGCGCAATGTGTTCCCTCTTTGAGAGTCGGCTGTGGTCCTCATCCGTGACCATCTCGACTATCGTATGCGGCCATCGCATTTAAGGATACAATTTTTTTGTTAGCTCAGCTTTGTAGCAGCTTTTGGTACACAGAGTACAACATCTGGAGTTTTCCCGTTTTGCTTAGCGGAATGGTAGTAGATGGCAGGAGACAAGCGCCAGCAATTCGTGAGTCAGATCACCACTGCAACGGGGGTTGTCTACAACCAGCTTGGGCGTCTCAGGCTGCTCGACAAGAGGTTTGCCTCAATGGAGACATATTATTTCGAGCAGATAACCTCGAACATCAAGTCAGGCAACAACGCCCGCGCCAAGATAGTCGCGACAGAGCTGACGAACGTGAGGCGGCTCCGCCGAACGACGCAGCATACTGGCCTTGCGCTGGAGGCGATCGTGATCCGCTTCAGCACAATCAACGAGTTCGCCGCGGTCCTCGACACCATCGACCCGACCGTTGAGATGATAAAGGGCATCCAGACGGAGCTGAGCAGGGCCATTCCAGCTGCCAACGAAGCGCTCTCCGAGGTCTCGACAGTGACCACGGACGTGCTGCTCAACGCAAACATCAAGGCAGACGCCAGAATCTCGACCCCCATGGATGCAGATGCCCTTTCAATACTCAACGAGATCGAGGGTGTGCTTGAGGACGAGGCAAAAGCCAAGCTCCCAGAGGTGCCAGCCAGCATTCCCGCTCAAAAGCAAGAAGTGCCTGTTGAAGAGACAAGTGTGATGGTTGAAAGCTAACATAGTTGACCAAAAGGTCAACTGGCCCAAGTAGGGTCGATCGTACTGTTAGTTAAAAATATTTTACAAAGTAGTTTTAATCATTTACCTTGATAACGGGGTGCAATGGAACAAATGAGTATTGATTCTCAACCAAAAGATTCCAAGAAAGGTGGGGTATTAGAGTCCGCTTCAAAGCGCGTAAGAATGATTTTCTCCGTGATGGCAAGCCCGAACAGAATCGACATCCTGCGCATTCTTAATACAAAGGGACCTCTCACATATTCCGAGCTCAAGGCGCTAGCCGGCTTCAAGTCAAAGAAAGAGTCCGGCAAGTTTGCCTACCACTTGAGAAAATTATTGAGGCAGCTCTTGGTTGCCCTCAACAAGGCAGAGCGCCGCTACACGATCACAAACCTCGGCAAGCTGGTGCTGAGCTTGGCAAGGCAGATCGAGGAACGCTCGATCATCGAGAGCGGCAAGATGTACGTGAGGACCAGCAGGCACACCATCGAGGAGTTTAACTCTCACAAGATAATCCAGTCACTTGTCAGGGAGGCCAACCTTCCGCTCGAGCAGGCACACAAGATCACCGAAGAGGTAGAGAACAAGATCTACAAGTTCCAAACGGCTTATCTGACATCGTCTCTGATACGCGAGACTGTCAATTCCGTTCTCATAGAGCACGGCCACGAGGAGTACCGCAACAAGCTGGCGAGGCTGGGTCTGCCACCCTCGGACATTGTCGAGATGCTCTCAGGCACCGGGGCGACGATAGACGGCGTAATGGCAAGGATCGCCAGCTCGGTCTTCTCTGAATATCTGGTGTTCAACACACTGCCAAAGGACATCGCCGACATGCACCTTGC
>DATEUD010000139.1:0-12860 GCA_035283265.1 Nitrososphaera sp. | reverse complement strand
AACTATAGACTCGTTCCGGAATACTTTCACACAAATTCTTAATAAAAGCGTCGATTATTGACTATTTGACATGGCAGAGTCCAAGAACATTTGGAAATACTCCACATTTGGACTGTTGGCTGTGCTGGCGATCGGATTTTCTTTTCCGCAAGCATCTGCACACGTCACCAACAGCACAATGCACATGCTACAAGAAATTTACAACTTTGTAGATGGGATAGAGGCGAAAACAAACAACCTCCCAAGCGACCCGGCAAGCGAAACGAGTGTGAACACAAGAGCCAGTCAGACTTCGGTAGGTAACTTGCAAAGTACAGCTGACGCGATCATGGCGAAAACAGACACCATTCCATCGGATCCGGCTACAAACACAGCAATTTCTTCCGCACAATCATCAATAAATTCGAACACAGATGCAGAATCCGATGAAATTCAAGAGAATGTAGGACTGACGAAGTCGTATGCCGATGCTGGAGTAATTAACGCGCCTGACGGAACCACCGTAGCTGAAACGGTTTTCCTGTTTGGGCCCGGTAAAACGTCTAGCGGACATATCAGCGGCATTGTTAATCTGCATTCGGGGGAGACTTTCTCGGCATTTTGCAGGGTCGGAGAACCGGCAGACAGTAGGTCCGTGGAGCTCTTCGGTGCTGATGCCACAGGCAGCTATGAACTAAATCAGGACTTTAGCTGCCATGCCCTTATCTTGGCTTCAACCGATACCTCTGATGGAAATGACGCACTGGGAGTGGAATACTGGATCACTGCTCAATATGTGGAAACCACTAATGTAGGTCCGTAGCTCCTTTTCCCTTTCCTTTTTTTCTTTGAATATCAGATCTGGTACACCACTATTCAGTGAGTTTTTCTTCTTGCAGGCATGGCAATCATGAGTTCCTTAGTTTCACAGGGATATCAGACAGGATTGGTGAATGTAAATGACCTGTCAGTAGACAGCAGTACAGTACCGGCAAAGAAAGGGGGCAAGAGGTTGGCTTTGATGGTCACAAAAGAATCAAAGGTAGCAAGGTATATGCGGCAGTAACACCAACTTCGTTACCTGTTGCAATAGACCTCGGTCCTGGCAACGAGCATGAAAGCAGGAGGCTGATGCCGCTTCTAAAGAACATCAGAATCAAAAGTACCCGAAGACCAAGGAGCAGGCCAAAGCGGGTCTACGCCGACAACAAGTACAACACACCATTGGTGATGATGTACCTTGCCGCCAGAGGCATTGCAGCACGCATCAAGGAACGAGCAAACAGGAAGAGGAGACCCGGCAGACCGAGTCTATTTGATTATGAAACATACACCAAGGTACGAAGCAGTGTCGAGAGATTCTTTGGCTGGCTGAAGAGCTTCCGCAGGGTTCAGACCAGGTATGACAGGCTGTCGTCAACGTACCTTGGTTTTTTGCGGCTAGGATGCGTCATGATATTGATGAGGAGGGTTTCCAGATGAGTTCTAATTACGCAAATCCTTTAACAGGGTTCAGATAATTCAGCTTTGATAAGACATCATGGGATGTACATTCTTCCCAATGGACATCAGCTCATGAGGGAGATCCGGACTAAGGGGCATCGGCATTTTCCATTAACACATTTGCTTATTATGCCTGATCGGTGGTTTGGGAAATCCATGGGCCCAGAGGGACTCGAACCCTGAACAATCCTCGATCGGCAAAAGCTAACGAGGCAACGCCCACCGCAAGATGCCAGAGCAAATAACGCAAGTACGGTCCACATATTAATGAACTAATAATTCTGGGTTCTTGATTGGAAACGCGTGCGCACTTCTAAAAGCCGGCCTTTTTCATCTTTGACCCACATTTTGGGCAGGCGGCCTTGTTGTGCTTTGTGCCGCAGTTAAGGCAGTAGTACTCGACGCCCTTTGATCCGCCAAACGCGTTGCCAAAGAACGACCCCTCCGATTGGCCAATCCTGCGCATGTAGAGCCGCCGGCGGTACATCGAAAGTCCGATTATGACAGCAATGAGGACGCCCAGTGAGATCGGAAACGGGAGAATCAGCGATATTGCTATGCTTATCGCAAAATAGATCCCAAGCCACATCATCTGGTTAAACATGAACTTTTTCGTGTTATCGTCCATTGCGTCATATTATGATAGGTGCGCTTGCTTATAATTATGCAGGGCCCGCCGCGCAAATGGAGCCACAAAGGGGAAAAGAGGGCGGGTCCGCTTCTGGCATATCCAGGTTTGCCCCGGGGATTTCGACATGGATCGCAGCCGGGGCTTTTTGGGTTGGTGTCTGAATATGACTGGTTGACGATCGACACGATTTGTTATAACTAGTGCGTGTACACTGCCCTGCAATCCAGCCCTGCACGGCTGTGGGCTGGACTGTGACGTGGCCCGTTAGCGTTTCGTGTTCACGGGCGTCGCTCTCTGAAATGAAAAGCGTGCTGCACTTGTCGCAGTAAAACAGCCTGTCTTGGCCAAACACTGCCTCGGCGCCTGCCGACATCAAGCTGAGCCGGGCCGTCAAAGCTATAAGGTCTTTGGGTTGGGATTGTAGACGCGCCGGGGAAAAGGCGTTCACTCCGGGACGTAATCCCTTATCGTCCGCTGCGCCTTCAGGCTGCGCGCCGGGACTAGGTTTGTTACTTTCAGGCCGACCTTTCTCACCGCGCGACCTGTGAACGAAAACCTGTCCACAAGCGGCGGGATTGCAGAAGCGATTGGCTCTTTTTGCGACTGGAGCGACTGGAAGGACACTTCGCGCATCTCTGTGGCAAAATCGGCCCTGACTATCTTTACTCCGACCGTGCGAAAGAGGTAGCCGCGCTTTGCGACCCTATTGTATATCTCGTCTACGAGGCCGTTCAGGTGCGCCACCACCTCATCCTTTGCCCTCGCGTGCACTTCAAGGCTGTGCTCCGTGCTTATCGAAACATAGTCGTCGCGGCGAACCACAGGCTCATCATCGGCCCCCGTCGCAACCTTCCACATCCACGCGCCATTCCTGCCAAACCTTGAAACCAGCTTTTGCACGTCGCAGGAGGCAAGCTGTCTGATTGTTTCAACGCCGATCTTTTTCAGCTCCTGCTGGGTCTTAGGGCCGACGCCTGAAATCCTCCCGACTTCGAGCGGCGCAAGGAAATCCTGCACCCTTTCCGGGTAAACTACGGTCGTGCCGTCCGGCTTTTTGAAATCCGAGGCCACCTTGGCGCAGGACTTGGACGGGGCGACGCCTACAGAGCATAAAAGGCTACACTGCTCCTTCACCGCGCGCTTGATCCGCAAAGCGTACTGGCGGGGGCTCGTGTCCGCTGCCTTTTTCGTGCAGTCAAGGTACGCCTCGTCGATGCTTGCCTGCTCAATCACGTCTGCAAACTGGGCGAGGACCGCCATGACCTTCTGCGACGCCTGCTTGTAGTAGTGCATGTCGACCGGCCTTAGCACAAGGTCGGGGCACAGCGCAAGCGCCCTTGCAAGCGGCATCGCTGACCTGACGCCGTACTTCCTTGCGGCGTACGAACACGACGACACGACGCCCCTGGTTATGTTGCCTTCCGGCTGGTCGGTCATTATGACTGCATGCGGCCTGCCAGCTAGCGAAGGCTCGCGCAGCTCTTCGCACGACGGGTAGTAGGCGTTGAGGTCAACGCAGGCCACCATCCTGCCGGTCCACGGGCCTTCACCAAGCACCGGCGCAGGGGCAGGAAGCGAGCCGGCGTACTTGTTTTGGGCTAGGCCAAGCGCCTCTAGCGCCGCGTTTGCCAGCACGGGGTCCGACGCTGCTATCGCCACCGCGTCTATCCTCTTGTCGTCAAGTGTCTCTGCCTCTGCCTTTTCAACCCACTCGCGCCACCTGTCGCCCCCGAGCCGCAGGTAGATGAAATCTGCAGTGACCTCCGCATGGGGTCTGCCCCGCCTGCCTGCGTCCCAGCACAGGGCCACGCCGTGCCTCCTAAGGATGCCGTACCCTGCGTCCTGGAACCAAGAGGGGTGCGAAAACTCTATCGCGGCCGAGTAGCCGTGGTACGAGCACGTCGCAAGCGTTTCTTCCGCCCACTCCTTGCCGTTGGCAAGTTCCATACCCGGCGGCGTCTGCAGCACGACTGCAAACACCTTTTCTTCAACGTCCCTGAGCCCTTCAAGGAAATGTCCAAGCGAGCCGTCGTCTGCCGACTGCCTTGGTATCCTTATTGCAAACCGGAAACCCTCAGGCGTTTCGCGGGCCCACCTGGCGAGGGAGAACCTGTAGGTGGCGGGCAATCCCACTTCAGCAAAGTCAAAAACTCGCGAGTAGTACGACAGGTAATCTTTCGGGTCAAGCGAGGGCGGGTAGAACCCCGACTGCCTTGCCGCAAACCTCCATGTTGTGCAGCCAACGAAATGCCTCAAGCGCAGTCAGAACCGCTACTATGGCTTATAACAAAAGGTGCACGGACAGGGGAGGGGGTGTCAGGCGGCGCTTGCCGGCATCCGCTCGGCCGCCTCGATGACAGGGTGGCACAAATAGCAATAGCCGCACTTCAGGCAGGCATGGGGAGTCCTCTTGCCGCACCAGTTGCACTCACCGTACCTTTCCCTGATAGGCGTAAGGTATTCGTGCATCATTAGCTAATTGACGAACCGGCTAAATGACCTTTTGCCCTCTCAAGCGTTCAAATAACACCCTTCACTGTCAAGGTACATGCCAAGTGCCAAGATACAGACAAAACACGGCGACATTGAGATCGAGTTCTTTCAGACATTGCGCCCAAACACGTCGCGAATTTCAAAAAGCTTGCCGCAAGCGGGTTTTATGACGGCTCGCTGTTTCACAGGATAGTGCCCGGCTTTGTTATACAGGGAGGCGACCCCCTGACGAAAAGCTCTGTGAACAAGGGCAAGTGGGGAACCGGAGGCCCGGGCTGGAACGTTAAGGCTGAGTTCAACAAGAAGCCTCATTCAAGGGGCGTGCTTTCGATGGCCCGCGCGACGGACCCAAAAAGCGCCGGCTCGCAGTTTTTCGTTGTGCTCAAAGACTCCAATTTCCTCGACGGCCAGTACACCGTGTTTGGCAGGGTGACTGCCGGCATGGACGCAGTCGACAAGATAGCAGCGTTGAAAATTGATACAAGCGACGCGCCGGCAGACCCGGAGCAGGCAAAGATGGTTAAAGTAATATACAGCGACTAGCTGGAACCGGCTATAACGGCCTTTATCATGGCCGCCCATGCCTTTTTGTTCGCGGCGTCGCCGACTCCGAGCATCCTGTTCACGGCGAGCCCGTCGTACAGCGCGACTATGGCTATCGCAAGACTGTTGATGTCGACGTCCTTTCTGAAGTAGCCCTCGTCGACCTTCTTCCTGAGCTCTTGCAGCACGTGGTCGTGGACCTTCAGGCGGTAATCGTGCATGGCTTTTCGAAGGCGGGGGTTTCGCGTGGACTCGACCACCATCTCGAGGATGATCCTATCGTTGCCTCGCTCTCTCCGTCGGATGTTGTCGTAGATCTGCTCGGCGTCTGAAGCTGCGTTTTCCTTCCTGACAAAGAGCTTCGAGTCGTCCTTCGTGCCTTCTTCCATGTTGTGCTCGCAGATGGCAAGAAAGAGGTTCTCTTTGCTCGTGAAGTAAAGATAGAGCGTGCCCTTGCTCAGGCCGAGCCTCTTTGCTATGTCGTCCATCTTGGTCTTGTCGTAGCCTGTCTGGCCAAAACTCTCCATGGCAGCATGGATTATGCGCTCCCTCACCTCGCTCTTGTGAAGCTCTGTCACTTTGGGACACATGTCAGGCTCGCCTCAAGCCCTGTGCTTCAGAACCTGTGCTCACGTAGCATGTTATGGGGAAGCGATTAATAAGCATACTGACTCGTCAGTCAGTTTTCTGCGGCCGCAAAATGGGATGCAATCTGGACAAGATTTGGAAAAACTGTTTTAATAATGCTTTGAGTTGCTGCCTGCATGAACAAGAACGTTTTGATAGCGATAATCGCAGCGGCCGTGGTCGTGCCGGCGGCAGTCTATGCCGTCTCGCCATACTTCACGGAGACCATGATAGACGAGCCATCGCCTGTCGCAACGTCTGGTGAAAACAATACTGCGCAGGGTAGCGCGGTCGTAGAAGAGTCTATGGAAAAGGACGACGCAATGATGAAGAATGATGATGTCATGATAGAAGAGGCGATGACAAACGTGTTTAGCGGCGGGTTCCAGGGCGCAGGCGACGGCATACACAACGCCTCGGGCAAGGCGACGGTGCTCTACCTCGAGGACGGGAGCGCCGTGCTGCGACTAGAGAACTTTCGTGTAACCAACGGGCCGGACCTCTACGTCTACCTATCTACTGACAAACGCGCGTCGGCCTTTGTGGACCTTGGCCAACTCAAGGCAAACAGCGGCAACCAGAACTATGAAGTGCCGGGCGGCGTTGACCTGTCAAAATACAACAACGTCATAATCTGGTGCAAGTCCTTCAGCGTGTACTTTGGCGGCGCAGAGCTCGGCTCTGCGTGAGCCCTTATTTTCTGATTTTGTCCAGAAGCTTCGGGTCGTCCAAGAAAGCATTGTTGTACGCCTCCTCGCTCAGCTTGTCTGCCTCACTGTTTTCTTCCCTTGGGATCCACTGAAACATGATGTTTGAAAACTTGTTCTTCAAGAGAACAGTCTTTTGAAATAGCGGTACTATCGCATTTGCTTTGACCTTGAACTCACCCATCATTTGGCTTATCACTAGCCGGGAATCTCCCCTTACGCGAATGGCTTCACGCTCGCTCCTGTTTGCGACGAGCCATTCAAGCGCCTTCATGAGCGCCGTGTATTCTGCGACGTTGTTTGTGGCTCCCTTTGAGAAAGGCTCCGCCGCAAGCCCCCTCTCCTTGTAAATGGTCTTGCCATTGGTCTTTATGAGAAAAGCATAGCAGGCTATGCCGCCAGGATTCATCGGCTGGCACAGCCCGTCAAAGTAAACTTGCAACTCTGCCAACAATCATCATTGTGGCTACTTTGTTATCACTCTATCTCATGCTCTCGACGGCGTCTTTTGCCCCGTTGCCTACGTCTGCCCCTTTGGTAATATTCCCGACTATTGAGTTCTGGCCAAGCTTTTCCACGCCTCGGACGATGCCGGAAAAAACGTCTGCCACCCAAAGCCGATTATCGCTAAAATGACGATGCCTATGACTGTCTACATCACCAAGCCCATGTGCCGGCATGCCCGTTTTTTCGTATTAAGAATTGGGGAGTGCCGTTCTATTGCAAGGCCATGGGCCCATCAGCTAATTTAGAGCTGAAGGTAAACTCGGCAGCTGTCGGTCCCTTTTTTATGATATTGTAAAGCAATCGACGATGACGGTATCGGGTCAAACCCCTTACGCCAACATGACCAAAGCAGAGCTCGTAGATGAGGTAATGCGCCTCAACAGAGAGAACTCGATGCTGAAAAAGAGGCTTGCCATCTACAAGGAAATGAAATAAGAAAAAAGAGAAGGGTAGGGCGTTTAGCCCATTGTAAAGACGACCTGGACGGTCATCGTGACCTGCTGCTCTCCCGGCAATATCGGAGTTCCACTTTGTGCACCGTCAGCGGCAAGTTCTTTGTAGAAGACCGGGAAGTAGACATCATTGAGGTTTATCGATTTGACCCCAACAATCTCCAAATCCACTGCGTTTGCGGCCTTCTCAGCCCTGTTCTTGGCGTTTAAGATGGCACCTTCAATGAGGCTGTCGCGAATCTCCTGTTGCCTTTCTTCCGAGACAAAGAAGTATGCGCCGCTCACGTTGTTTGCGCCTGCCTCCACTGCTGAGTCGATTATCTTGCCCACGTCAGCGTTTGCTTCAACCGTGACCGTCACCGCATTGACCGCTCTGTAGCCCACTATCTCGCTCTTTGGAGCGCACTCCGGGGGCTGCGGGAAGATCTCGATACATGGCGGTGCCCTCATCTCATAGACTGGGAAGACGCTATAGTTGCTGGTAGCAATCTGGTCTGTGCTTATGCCCATCGTCTTTAGCGCCTCAAGCACTTTGTTCACTATCTTGGCATTTTCGCTTGCAGCCTCAGCTGCAGTTTTCCCGTTTGTCTCGACCCCTATGTTGACGGTAACTTTGTCAGGGTCGATATTAACGGTTGAAGAGCCCGAGGTTGACACGGTCGGCTGTTCGCTTTGGTCTGTTTCTTGCTGCGATTGGGCAGCGACTGTCATCAGTTGACCGCCAGCTATGCTTGCGGCCACCAGGCCGATTGCGAGTATTCCTGCAATCAGCGCAAGGTTGCGTTTATTCATGTTTTGTTCTGACATGACGCTCTTTACTAGAGGTCCCGAATACCTAAGCCTTGGTTTCAGAACATGATCCGAGCACCCGTTCTGGGTTTCAGAACGACTCTCTTGTCGTCAACTGACGCACAATGTGATGTAAAAATTGTATAAGAATTTGCAAGAATTATACAATTTATCGCACTGCCGCCACTATGGCGGATCAATATGTTGGTCGTCGAAGTTTGTCTGGAACGGTGGAACGTTGGCGCCAAAAACGCTGTTCTAAAGTGTAGGATTAAGATGCCAAGTCTGTTTAATATGACTAGTAGGAGTTAGTAGAATAGTTGGCAAGGTTTCCAATGTACGGCATGGCCGGGGTGGGCGTCGCGGCAGCCGTCGGCTTCGTGCTTATGCTGAGTTCTATCAGCACCAACATACCGGTTAACCCTGTAACAAACACTGGAGTGCCTTCGGGCCAGCCAGGCCCTATTGCGTTTATCTCGACGTCGTCACAGGAATTAAAAAAGTTCTCCTCGGTTCAAGAGCTGACCGCTTTTCTGGCAAGCATCGAGGGCAGCCGCAACGCGCTGATGGCGGCGTCCGGGGGAGTCACCAGCTTTGCTGAAGGAAGGCCGACCCTTGGATTATCTGACGCCGATTCCCTGCAGAGAGCGCAGGAGCCGACCATGGCCCCAGCGACAGAGGGTGCTCCATCCACAGAGAGTGGAGAGGGGCAGGACTACTCTACTACCAACGTGCAGGTGACGGGAGTGGACGAGCCGGACTTTATCAAAAATGACGGCAAGTACGCGTACATCCTGTCAGGCGACAGGCTGACCATAGCCGAAGTTTACCCGCCCGAGTCCGCCAAGGTAGTTGCCAAGGTGGGCCTTGACATCCAGGAGGGTCAGTACCTGCAGAACATGTTCCTCAACGACGACACGCTTGTGGTGTTCTACCAAGAGTACGCGCAGGACAACATAATTCCACAGTACGAGATCATGCCCCAGCCTTTCTACACTCCAAAGACTCATGTGCTGATACTCGACGTAACCGACAGGACCGATCCCAAGGTGGCCAAGAACTACATGGTCAGCGGCGCCTACAGCAATGCCCGGATGATAGGCGACTATGTTTACTTGGTGACGACAAGCGACCTCTACAACTACCGCCAGCCGCTGATACCAAAGGTGACAGAGGCAAGCACGACCTTGATAGTCCCGGACATTTACTACTTTGACAACCCAGAGCCTTACTACAACTTTAACACCGTCACCTCGGTCAACATCAAGAGCGCGGAGGACGCCATCAACTCGCAGACGTTCATGATGAACCCCGCGTCCACGCTGTACGTGTCGGAGAAGAGCATCTACATCGCCTACGAGAAATACCAGCCTTACTACGATGTCGCAAACCACATGCGGTTCTTTGAAGCCGTCGTCCCGCTCTTGCCGCAGGACGTACAGGAGCAGATAAGGTCGATAGACGCCGACTCGTCGCAAAGCGAGTCCCAGAGGTGGGACAGGATAGCCACGGTGCTTCAGGATATGTACAACCGCATGGGCGAGCAGGAAAAGACGGCACTCCTCGACAAAATTCAGAAGGCGCTTGAAGACTATGATGAACGCGTGCAGAAAGAGGCACACAGGACCGTGGTGCATAAGATAGCGATAGGCTCGGCCGGCGAGATCAGCTACGCGGCAAGAGGAGAGGTGCCCGGCAGGCTCTTGAACCAGTTCTCAATGGACGAGCAGGGCGACAGGTTCAGGGTCGCAACGACTGTGGAATACTATTCCCGGTACTCGTCAGGACTCTACAGCAACGTCTACGTGCTTGACGAAGGCATGAAGGTCGTCGGCAAGCTCGAGCAGATAGAGCCAGACGAGTCGATATACGCGGCGCGCTTTATCGGCGACAGGTTGTACCTGGTGACATTCCAGCGCATCGACCCGTTCTTTGTCATCGATCTGTCGACAGACCAGCCCAAGATTCTTGGCGAGCTGAAACTACCGGGGTACTCTAGCTATTTGCATCCCTACGACGAGGACCACATCATAGGCATAGGCAAGGACACCAAGGAGAACGAATTTGGCGGCGTCCAGGCGACGGGGGTCAAGGTGGCTCTGTTTGATGTGTCCGACATCTCAAACCCGAGGCTGGTGGACGACTATGTGATAGGCAAATCAGGCACTGACTCGGAAGTGCTCTGGGACCACAAGGCGCTACTGTTTGACAAGGCCAAGGACGTGCTATCGATACCCGTATCCTCGTATGACGAAGTGGCAGTCGAGGGCGGCCGGTACGCACCTCCAAATGTGTGGCGCGGGTTCTACATCTTTGGGACAAGCCCCGATAGCGGCTTTACCCTGAAGGGCACCGTCGAGCACTCCAACACAAGCGACTATTACTACGGCATACAGGGCAGCAGGTCGTTCTACATCGGCGATGTGCTGTACACGCTGTCGCTTGGAAACAAGCTGAAGATGAACGACATCGACACGCTGGCAGCAATAAACGAGCTAGAGGTTGGCAGCACAGGCGGCGTAATCCCGTATCCTGTCCCCCTGCCAGAACCGCTACCGCGCTGAGGCCTTGGCTTTCCGGCGCCCCTTTTTTGCCCTAGGCGCCTTTTTCAGTTTAGCCGTCTGGGCCTTGCTGTCCATGCCGAGCTTTTTGATGGCCTCGATGCAGCATTGCTTTATGTCCTCTCGAACGCTGACCTGCAGGACCTCTTCAAGCGACGGGAGGGCCGCTTCTCCGAAGGTCCCAAGCTTCCTCACCGCCCTGATCTGGCCTTCAACGCTTGAGGCCCACTTGGCGTCCTCTTTAAGCTGGCGCAGCCTGTCTTGGTCGACTAGCACGGGGTATAATCGGCGCCGGGTGTTAAAAGACTTGCCTCACGTAATTTCCGTTGGCGCCCTTGATGGAAAATGATTTTAGATAGCCCGTTATACCTCAACTGATGTCTACAGAAGGGGACTCGGGAATGCCGGCGGCTTCTGAAGCCGGCATTTATGAAACACAGAAAACGACAACGAGCGAGCAGGCAACACCGCTTCCAGAAGTGACTCCAACAAACGCGGAGACCATGGCGGCACAGGCCCTCTCCAAGATAAAGAAACAGACCCAGCAGATTGAAAAAACGAACAGGGCGGTGGCTCAGGTGTCAGCCTCGCTCAAAAAGGCCGAGAAGGGGCGCGTGGCCCAAGCCAAGAAGGCAGCGCTGCAGGCTAAAAGGCTCAGGTCGCAGATAGTAGAACTGCAGCAACAGCTTGCAAAGGCCAAGAGCGCGGGCAAAAAGTCAAGTGGCGGCAAGAAAAAGAAAAAGACAAAGGCAAAGACAAAGGCAAAGACAAAGCCGAAAAAGCGCTAGACGGCAACAACCTCACACCTGCATATTTTTTCTCTAGACCATTCTAACCTCAAAAAAAGAGTGGAGGGATGCCTAATTGACTATGACCCTCCCTGTCATCCATGGATGAAGTGCACAGACGTAATCGTAGGTGCCAGCATCCTCGAACTTGACGGTAAAGGTACATATCTCCGCAAACCTTGGTGGAGACATGCCTTCAGGCCACATGAAGCCCGAGTTGACGTATTTTTCCCTACCGTCCATGGAGTAGGTCGCATTAGGTGGCATGTAGGTCGCCGTCCCGTCGGCTGATATCGCAGTTGGCATGACCGACCTTGCATTGGCAGCTACCACAACCGTGTCCCCTTCAGGACTGAGGAAAGTCACCGGGTCTGCGTTCTCACCCGGGTTCAGTGGCTCAAACCCTTCGACGTTCTTGGCAACGTATGCGGCCTCGAGGTTAGCCCAGTATTGGCTGTCAAGAACGAACGTGACCGTGTGCGGCTCACCTACGTTGCTTGTGTTATGCCATACGACACTCTCGCCTACCTTTATGTTTGCTACCTGCGGGAAGAAGGCAGTCAGCGGCGCGGTGGGTCCGCCAGCTCCCGCCCTTACCTTGAAAACGCCATCTTTAGTCCATGAACTTGCGGTTCTTGCCTACAGTCATAACCGTGCCTTCCTTTTGCGCCGCCATAGTTGCCGTGATCGTGCCTGCCGCAACCACGGCCCCCGCTGTAATGACAAGCGCTATATGATATGCCTGTTCATAAAAAACTTCAGTGAGAGCTGGATAGAAAAAATTAGCGCTTGAGAGTGGCGTTTTTGATCTCGCTCAGAAATCCAAGGAACGTGATTGCGTGTTCTTTGCCGCACTTGGCGCAGACAAGCGTGCCTGACTGGGTGTTGCTCCCGCCAACCACGCGGTCTGTGTACTCCATGAACCTGCCGCAATCACACTTGATCTTTTTTACCGCCATGGCCAACTGTGTAGGCCATGCCGCTGTATTATATTCTTGCCCTGATCGAAACTAATCCGTGCGCATCCTCTTGTCGTATGCTTCGATTATCTTTTGCAAGGCGTCGTCCTCTTCCTTCACCGCGTCGAGGAACTCGTCAAGGTAGCCGTACTCCCTGATCCTACCGACGGTATCTGCAAAGTCGCGGTTGTGTTCCTTTTCCATGCTCTCAACTTTCTGCACAAGGTCTCCGTCATTTGCTGACTCGACGAGCGTCTGCTGGATCAGCAGGCGGTTGTATCGGCTGGAAGCAAAATACCTGCGGTAAATGTTCATGCGTTC
>DATEUD010000138.1:0-4270 GCA_035283265.1 Nitrososphaera sp. | reverse complement strand
ACACCATAGACTTTCTGGAACAAGTCGATGTAGTGTACCCGGACGGCAAGGCCGGGTTTGCAAGCGCGGAAAAGTTTGACCCTATGATGGAAAGGCTCCATGAATTGCTGGCGCCCTTTGCCGGCGCCATAAGGGACGGGTACCCCAAGGTGAGCAAGAACTCTTGCGGCTACCGCCTTGATGCCGTGCTCGGGGCAAGCAAGTTCCAGCCGCACAAGGTGTTTGCCGCTTCAGAAGGGACACTTGGGATCGTGACGTCTGCCAAGATGCGGATCCTTGACATCCCTGCGTACCGCTGCATTCTGGTCCTGGGCTTTGATGACCTTATAAACGCCGTTTCGGCAGTCCCGGCCATCCTGCGGTTCTCGCCAGCCGCCCTTGAAATGATGGATCATACAATAGTGTCCCATGGCTGCAAGATGTCGGTGACAGACGACGCAAGGGGCTGCCTGCTGTTTGTAGAATTTACAGGAAACAGCAATCGCAGCGTGGAAGAGCGCATGGCGCTTTGCAGACAAGAGCTCACAGGCAAGTGCTCTGTGATTGAATATGCCTCTGACGAGCTGAGCATAACCCGGATATGGCAAGCGAGAAAGGGCGCGCTGAACAACATCATGAAGATGACGGTTGGCAGCAGGAAGCCAATAGGCCTTATAGAAGACACTGTGGTCAGCCCGGGCCTGCTTGCAGACCATGCGGCCGGTCTGATCCAGACTTACCGCGAAAACAGGCTGGACTACGTGATGTTTGGCCACGTGGGAGATGGCAACATGCACACCCGGCCAGTCATAGACCTTGACTCAAAACCACAGGTAGAATTGATGGGAAGAATTGCGGCAAGTGTTTTTGCCAAGGTAATAAAAAACCGGGGCACAATCACGGGCGAACACGGCGATGGGATCGAAAGGGTTGGGTACATTGAAATGATGTACGGCAAGCAGATTACCAATCTTTTCTCCAAAGTTAAGAGGCTGCTTGATCCTGACTTTACTATGAACCCCGGCAAAAAAGTCCCTGTGCAATGATTTAAGAATGGTACGGGCTGACCTGCCGCGGTTGAAGGCGCGCTCGGCAGGCTTTGCAAGACTATGGGGATACTCTGTCGGGTTTTACGGGGTGTGGCTGGCCCACGTCGGCAGGCAGACGGGCCTGCTTGAGAGGCTTGCCAGCGGCGCAATGTCAGCAGGCCAGTTGGTTTCTGCCTCAAAGATGCATCCACCCGCAGTGCAGGCATGGTGCTCTGCGGCAATTTCGTACGGGCTAGTCAGCGAGAAGAAAGGCAGGCTGTACTTGAAGCCTAGAATGAAGGCGCTACTTCTTGACAGGGAAAGCCCAGACTACCTTGGCGGGCAGTTCTCATACGTGGCGTTGAGGAGCCTCGAGTACGGCGCTTTTGAAGCGCTGTTCAGGTCGGGCAGGACGCGCGAAATGTCGTCGACCCTTGGCGCAATAGAGCAGGCCACAGACTGGGACCACTATGCGTTTCTTGCCGCGGTAAGGCGAGACAAAAAGCTGGGCCAGCTGCTGTCCAGAGGGTGCAGGCTGCTTGATGTTGGCTGCGGCACCGGCAGCCTGCTTGCCAAGATGCAAGACGAATATCCGCGATCAAGTTTCACAGGAATCGATCCTTCAGGAAAGGCGGTAGCGAGGGCGCGCAAGGTTTCAAAATCGATTAAGATAATTAAGCAGGCAGGCGAATCGATGAAGTTTGCAAACGAATTTGATGTCGTGTACCTTGGCGAGTCACTCTATGCCGCAAGAGACAAGCAAAAGGTCGTGTCAAACTGCCGGCGCGCCCTGAAAAAGGATGGCACTGTTGTCATAGTGGAGGGGCTGCTGCCAGAGTCAAACCTGCAGAGCGACGAAAATAGGCTGGTAATTGGGATGCAGCTTGACTTTGCTCTTCAGGGCTACAGCTCCATGACGAGGAAAGAAATCGCCAGGCTACTTGTCAGGTTCTCCAGAGTTAGCTTTAAAGACCTTGGCGGCTCTGTCTACCTCGTTACTGCAACAAGGTAATCTATTCGCGCCCTATTAGTCCCAGCAGGTCAAAGCCTTCTGCAGACTTTTCCTTAATTTCAGCTATCGACACCAAATGCCCGTCCGGGTCTTGGATTATCGCGTGCTTGCCAAACGGCTCTTCCTTCGGCTTTTTGAAGAACCTAACCTTCTTTTCCTTTAGATTTTTCACCGTCGAGTCAAGGTCGCTTACCTCAAAGCCCACAAGCATGCCCGGCCCTGCCTTTATCTTGCTCTTTTTCTTGGCCGGGTGCAACGCCAGCACCGTGTCTTTATTGAAAAATTCAGTCCAGTCCTTTGACTTGGTCTTGATGGGAAGGCCAAGAGTATCTCTATAGAACTTTGTCGATTTCTCCATGTTTGAAACAAGCAGTATCACAGCCCCAACTTTTCTAAAGGTCAAACAAGCGCACCTAATGAAGCTTTGTAGAGGTAAATTATGAACTTAGCGGTGTGCATGTGATGGTTAATTAGCTAACACAGAGCCTGTTGACCCATGAAGGCCAGGCACACGCTAGCTTCCGTGGTGAATGAGCGAATCGCCACCGGCAACCCGGTGGCCGACCTCGCCCTGATAGAGCGGGCCAACGGAACTATACGCCTGGCAGATCGTAAAGGAATATGTGGCACCGAACACGTCTACATCTGTTCATGTTATCGGTAGGAAAATCGAAATCAAAATCTATCCTAACGCTCCATTGTATTTGAGAAAAGAATTAAGAGCAGCTCTTAGAGAGCGATTCCATGCCTATGAAATAAATGTCGAAATCTCAAAGACGGGCAAGAATCGCAAGGCAATTAGAGCTCTTGCGGCTTGTCAAGGACGATAAGACCGGCAAGTATTTTTCAATGGACATACTCGACATGAAGGGCATCGAGAAGTTGCTTACAAGATTGGGGATAGACGTCAAGGGATTCTTTAGGAATATGTCTAGCAGATGCTACTTAGCCTCCTTGGCACTAAGGGCAATTTCACCAATACTCTACTCGGTCACCGAAAACAATTAGAATCGGGAATCTAAGGAGGAGATATGGCTAAGAAGACGTCAAGGAAAGGATCTTCGGCTTCAAAATATGATATTGTCATAAAAGCCAAGGCAACGACTACAAAGATCGTAGATATCGCAAATGATACTGTCAGGATAGAGAGCAACGATAAGGGACAGGTTACAGGAAAGCTTTATTCAGGAATCCATTGGGACACAGTAGAGGCAGCAATGTTAGCAGATGGGGCCGCTATTCTCACAATAAGGTACATGCACATGACAAACAAAGGGGAATCGATTGTGGGGACAGGAACGGGAACTCAGAAAGCTCCAGATCAAAAGGGCATAGCAAAAGTTACCGGCGAAGGTACGATGTGGACATCTGCCCCTAGATTGTCGCACCTAAACGGCGGGAGATGGAAAGTCGAAGGAGAATATAACACCATCAAAGAGACTGTCGAGGTACGGGGTAATTTCGACAAGTAGGGACTAATTTTTTACTTCGTCTGTCTTACAACAAGGGCCATCTCGCCGTCGACGACATTCCATTCTCAATCCAGCTTGCGACCTTCTTTCAGCTTTCACTACTTGCCGGGGCCAGATGTGGCGGTGTGGCTTGGTGGAGGGCTGTCAACCGGTATCCCCAGATGGAAGCGCGGGTCATTGACAATATCTTTGTATCTGTCATCTTCCGGGCTTGTCATAACGATCTATCTCTAGCGAATTGGCGTCTCCGACATCCGATAATAGGCAACAGCCTTCACTATAAAAGATAGCTAGAGTGAACATGGTTAATCCATGCTTATATCGAATCACTGCATTGTCGACCTTGCCTGAACAACAGGCTCATATGCAATCTGGTCCTGTCCACAATGGCGGCTAGCTTCACAAACCATCTTCATACATGTGTGGGTGGGCAGGACCATTTCAATAATGAATAGCTATGAAAGATAGCTTTCGTAATCTCTTTTCCTACTATTGTTATATAATTCGCATTGGAATTAGCCAAATTGCCGAAATGCAGCCATTGCGGTGCTGTAAACGATTTTGTGACACCTTGCTCCCGCGACCCTGAACCCCATTGTATAAGCTGCCATGACAAGGAAGAAAGAAGAGCTAACCGATGGGCTTGATGGTCCTTCCACCGCTGCAAGCAAGTGCAGCAACTTATTCCATCGACCTTATAGCTTGTGATGATGGTGGAGTCGCAAAGTGGAAAGGAAGTGACAATATTATAACGTACAAGATTGATAATGTTGCCGGCT
>DATEUD010000137.1:0-4052 GCA_035283265.1 Nitrososphaera sp. | reverse complement strand
AATTCCGTGTCAGCATATCTAACAATATTTGCAATACGTATATGGCGAAGCATTACTGCCCATACTAGTTTCCGTTTGTTAGAGAGCTTATTCTTTAGTACGTGATCTTCCATCGGATCAATATCATTTTCAATATCTCTGACGAACAAATTAAGGGCGTCTGGATCGATGTTCGGATCTAACGCTTTAATCTGATTTTCGGTTAGAGCGGCAAAATAAGTTCTTGATTTTGATTTGTAAACTGGGTCGTCAAGAAAATTTGCAAAATTGTAATACTCTGCAAGCAGACCAAATTTATCGACAGCTTCTCCGAATCCCAGCTCGGTATCAGAAAATATATCGTTCCCATTCTTCATGCCATCCGTGAATACAATTACTCTTCTTAGATGATCTGAGATTAGCTTGCAGTCCACTTCTATTGAAAATATACCTTTAGATGGTTGGGACGGTTGAATAGCCGATTCTCTCTTTTGATGAAATTTCATTTCATTACTGATTATACGCTGTACGACCTTATCCAATAAAGCATCCTCAATGACATTGAAATCGGGTGCAATAAAATCATAGCGTTGTACACTTGTAGGAAGCATCTGCCAAGCGAAAATACGAGTTGACGCTTGCGCGCAAGGATGCGATGTCGTTTGTTTCAACGGTGAAAATTATGTCCGAGTTATTCAGAGAAATTTCGGCCCTGCCCTTAGCTTTTGGCAGGCGATTGAGATCGGGAGCGAGTGCGTCGCGGATTGAAGTCGCGGCCCGCCTTGATTTTACAGATACCCGGATCCTAGCTCTGCAGCTTTTCAAGGTCAACGTCGTATGCCCCTGCAGCAACCTTGAATTCGCACTTTGGGCAGCGCCATATGCCGGCTGCCACCCTGCCGAACCTGAGCGAACCGCATGACGGACATCTCCGCTTCTTGTGGAGCGTACGGTAGACTTTGCCGTAGCGCTTGCGCACCGTGGCCCCGAACTTTATTCCAAGACCCTTCAGGTTTGTCGAGCCTTTCTTAACCATTCTTTGGTGCCAGCTCCTTCAACCTTGCCCGTACCTCCTCTCCTTTAATTCTTGCTGTCCCGGCCGCCTTCTTTAGCTGGTCGACCGTGAACGCGCCGGTGTATCCCTTCTGGATTGCACAAAAGCCGTCGTCCGCAGTGGTTATTGTTATCCTTGCGTCCATGCAGCCTTCTTCTTCCGAGCTCGGGTCTATCAGCACGTGGTCACCGATCCTTGCCGCAGTGATAGAAACGGGCACTGTCGTCACTGGCATCGGCCGGGTCTTGCCCGTGTCCACCACCTTGTCGTCCTGCATTTCAAGTATTGGCAGCTTGGCCGTCAAGAGTGATGCCACGACGGCGTACGATGTCGCGTCAAACAGGTTGCCGTCCGCGTTCAGCACGCTGCAGTCCACGAATACTGTGTAGACGATCTTGCCAGGCACGAGCGCCAGCTGGTCAAGGTCTATCATCTCCGACTCCCTGACTCCCCTGTCGACCACCCTTGCAAGCTCGATTACCTCCTCGTCTGGAGGTCCCGGCTCGGCGTAGGGCGATGCCGTCGGGAGCACTTCTGCCGTCACAATGAGGGCGCCCTTGTTCTCGAGCCCTTCAAACGGCTCACCGGTTCCCACCTTGATGCCTGCGATTACTTCAGAGTCGCCAAGCTTTACCCGTGCAGAGCCGTTGGCCTTCTTTATTACGTCAATTTCGATTTCAAGCGGCCTCTGGTCGCCAAAGTCCCTGCCGTCAAGCCTCCTGCCCTTGGCAAGCGAGTCCCACATCGCCTGCTTGCGCAGGTGCTCTACTATTATCGTCGATCTTCTTGAAGAACTCATTGTGGTTCCTCCTTTAGCTCAGTTTCATTGCCGAAGTACTTTTGCATCAGCGCCTTCTTCTGGATTTCATAGACCATCTTGCAGCCGCCGATTGCCTTGTCAATGCAATCGTTGAACTGATCTGGCGAAAGTCTGCCGTCGAGTTGCAGAAGTGTCACCTGCTCCAGGCGGGGCATGTACGCGACTGGCATGTCTGCTCCACCCTCCTTGTCTTCCGTGTCATTGATGTCAAGCACTATCTTTTCGTCGACCTTGCCCGCGGCGCACGCGGCCACCAGATCGCGCATGTTTATGCCTGCATCTGCCAGCGCCACCGACGCTGCCGTTATTCCAGCGCAGCGCGAGCCACCGTCGGACTGAAGCACTTCGACAAAGACGTCGATTGCCGCCCTCGGGTAGTCCTCGAGCAACACCGCCGGCTCGAGTGCCTCCCGCATCACTTTAGAGATCTCGATTTCCCTCCTTGAGGGAGCAGGATTCTTGCGCGTGTCTGTCGAGAACGGCGACATGTGGTACCTGCAGCGGAGTACGCACCGGTCGGACTGCGCCATATGCTTAGGGTGCACTTCGCGCGGGCCGTACACGGCCGCCAGTATCTTGTTCTTTCCAAATTCAATGAATGCAGAACCGTCAGCATTTTTCACGGTGCCTACTGCTATCTTTACTTCGCGGAGCTCGTCAATGCTCCGCCCGTCTGTCCTTTTTCCATTTGCGTCAATCAAATTTCTTGTTTGAGTCATTTTTCACCTTCAACCTCCAATTCTTCTTCCACCTCGTCAATGGTGGATTCGACTTTTGGAGCGCCGCCAACCGGAGCGCGCGATGTTTCCTGTTGTGGCGGAGTGTCCGGCACGTTCAGAAGAACCTTGATGCGCTGCGTCAGGTTTGCCGTGTGCGCTTCTTCTTCTACCATCTTGATCGCCCTGAGTGCCAGTTTTACTCCTTCCGGAGTCCTACCAGTCACGACAACGATCCCGTTCTGCCCAATGAGCACGCGCGTCTGGGTCGCCTGCTCTATCGTCTGGATCATTGACCCGCGCTTGCCTATCAGACGAGGAACACGCGTCGCAGATATCTTTAGCGCTTCCCCTCTTGCGATCTTCCCAAGGTCCCTGTCCTGCACGGTGAGCATCGGGTCGCGTGTCCTGTCAAACGCCATGATGCGGGCAGTTATCATGTCCCCGGTCGCAAAGTGTCTTCCCATGTCGTCCCTCGCCGGCGAAAAGTCCCTTCCAAAGACGTCCTGAGCCGGCAGGTGCGCCGAGAAGCATGAGTTGATGTCCACCTCCCACGACAGCGATGAATGATCGGTAATCTTGCCGATCACTAGGTCGTTGACGCGCGGGATGTAGACTCCTGACAGCGGGATGACTTTGACGCCGTCCCGCCCCGTCTCTGCAATCCCAATCCTTGTGGCAATCAGAGAGTTGCCAGCTTTTACCACGTTCATCAGTGGCCTAAAATTTCCCTCAGCAATCTTGTCTCCGGGGATGACATACCTTCTCTTGATATCGTGCATATCTCAAAGGCTCACCACCGGGGCAAAAAGCCCTTCTAAAAATACAGCGTCGTTTTTCATTTTTCTTTTTCTCCTTTTGGGGTTAGATATAGCTGACTTATATTTTAAGTGTAGATATCTAGTCTTCCTTTACCTGGGCGGAGCCCTTCGTGACCGAGCCCAGCCTGTCGAGGAATTGACCCTTGAGGCTGGCGTTCATTTCAAGCACCGCCCTCAGCGAGCCGTCGGCTAGCCATTCCTCGCCTTTGAGGTCGCCAGACGACTTTAATACGCTGTAAGACTGGGCCGCAAACTGGGGCGGAACCGTGACTGTCAGCTTTGCTGTTTCGGACTTTAGCGGGAGTATCTTGCGCAATGCATCCACCACGTTCTTGGTCTGGTCTTCTGCCTTTTTGAACGGGTCTATTATCACCCTTGATTCTTCCATTGCCGCCTCTATCCTCATTACCGGGTGCGGCAGGTGGGTTTTCGGGTCGACAAAGCTCTTGTTGATGAATTGCACGATCTGCTTTTTCTTTTCTTCCACCATCTTTCTCCGCTGGTCCGTCGTAAGGTTAAGCTCACCCCTTGCAAGTATCTGCTTGGCTACTTCTGCAGAGTCTGTGGTTTTGAAGTGCTTCATCATCTTTTCGCTTGACGCCCTAGAACCCTTGTTTGCGTCAGAGTAGATCTCGTCTGACACTAGCACGCTTGAAATGTCT
>DATEUD010000136.1:0-2894 GCA_035283265.1 Nitrososphaera sp. | reverse complement strand
TCTGCATAGCCAGCCATTCATAAGCGTCCCTGCTGCGCGAATATGGGAGGTTTGAAGCAAAGACATCAAAGGCCAGGTTTGCTGTTTTGAAAAGGTCGGCGTTTACAAGTTTCAGGTTCTGAAACTGCAATTGCGCTCGTGCCCGCTGATTTAGATTCTTGTCGACTTCGTATGAAACCACGCTCTTGGCGACCCTGCACAGCTCTGCGGTGAGGATTCCATGTCCGGTGCCTGCCTCAAGAACTGTCTCGCCCTTGCCTATGCCGGCTGCATCTAAGATCCTGCCGAGGACCCGCCGGTCAGCGAGCATGTGCTGGCCGAAGGTCTTTGTAATGTTTCTGGTCAATTACTTTCTTACGAAAAGATTCATTCTGGCTTGCCCCATTATTTCTTCGATTATCCTTTTTGCCACGAGCTTGGAAGGCTCTCTCAGGCCTACCCTGCTCTGCAGGTCCGCAAAGTTCTCAAACTTTTTTTTCTCCCTTTCCTTGATTATCGTCATCATGTAGGTCTTGCCTATGCCCGGGATGAGCTCAAGCGCGTGTATCCTCGGGGTTATCGGCTGCGACATGTTGATGTATTCCACAAAGCGCTTCTCGTTGGCAACCACTATTTTTTCCACAATAGTTGGAAGCTCGTTCTTGGCGGCCTGCGAAACATCGTTGTATTCCAACCGGCCAAGCACGCTTGCAACCTTGTCTCGCCCCTCGCGCCCAATGTAGAGGCGCTCGCCAAGATCGACGGTCGTGTTCTGGACCCCCAGCAGCTCCAAGAGCGTCAGCCGCTCTTCACCTATAGCCTGGATTATTACGCCTTCCCTGCCCCTGACTGTTATCGATTTACCCCTTGGCGTAAAGTCAAGGACGTAGGCATACTCCTCGTATTTCCTAGGCTGGCCGTGATCGCCGTGGCTATAGTGCCCTGCTGCAGCATCCGGTGTCGACTGTGGTTGCCCTGACAATGTTCAATCCATATAATACGAGAGTGGGTATTTAACTTTGGGTGCCTTCCTTTAGGATATTCAACATCTTTTCCAGCGTTTCGGTAAGAATTAGTTTCTTCCATCCAAAGGTAAAGGCTCTTAGCTCCTCAAGGGACACTGGCATGATGTTCACCACTTCGACTGCCTCTTCCTCCGTCAGATCGCACTGGTCTACCAGCTGGCGCATCATCTTTTGCGCTTTTTTCGAGTCGGCCTTTGAAAACTTTGTCACATAGTCCGCGGTCCACCTCTGGATCTGGTCCATGTCGTCGGGCTTCACCGATTCGAGGATTTCCTTTACTTGCGGAAGCGTGACTATTTCCTTCTTTATTATTTCCGTCATTTACTGTTGGCACCTGCTGCCGACATTTCTGCAGTACCTGCCAGCGGCTTGATGTGGTTAAAGCGGGTCTGCAGTATCTTTTTCTTGCCGCCAAACATCACCCCAACCCGCAGCGTGCGCCTTCCCACCCCTTCCACTTCGCCAATCCTGCCGTGGAACCTTCTGTGTGGAGTGGTGTCGTGCTCCCGCGGGTCGACGTCGACAACGACCTTTTCTCCAACCTTGTAATCGTGAAGCAGATATGATATGCCTCTTACGACATTGTCCTTTGTCAGGATTGAGCGGGCCTTTCTCCTGGTGCCGTGTGAACTTGGCATAACATGCCAGTGCCATCAGCCATAATTTAATATTATCTACCTTCGTCGACGTCTGAAATGCCGCGCTCTGACAGGGTGAACAGGATCTCCCTCTCCGCGTGGTATGGGCTGTCGACCATCCTTGCTATCCTGTTCTTGCCCGAGCGCTTGAGGTGTATCCTGTACGTGCTAGTGTGCGCGACGACGTTGCCGCCAGTCGGTCTGACCGTATCGCCGAAATAGGCATCAGGCGACGCCTGTATCTGGTTTGTCACCACCACGGCCACTTCGTAGGTTTCCGCTATCCTTACCAGAATGTGCATAAACTTGTTCAGGCGCTGCTGCCGCTCTGACAGAGTCGCACGGCCAAGGAACTCGGCGCGATAGTGCGCGACCGCCGAGTCGACTGCAATCAGCCTTGCGCTATTGTCTTCAATGACAGAGCCGGCCTCTTCAATTATGAGCTCCTGGTGGGCACTGTTGAACGCCTTGGCCACGATTACGTTTTCAAGCGACTTGCGGGGATCAATACCCCGCGCTTCCGCAATCGAAACTATCCTCTCCGGCCGGAAAGTGTTTTCAGTGTCAATGTAGAGCGCCTTCGCTGCAAGGCCGCCCGCAAGCCTGTCCTGTTGCACGATCACGCAGAGGGTGTGGCAGAGCTGGGTCTTGCCCGTCCCAAACTCGCCGTAGACTTCGGTCACCGCCTTTGTCTCCAAACCTCCGCCGAGCAGGTCGTCAAAGCTTTTCGAGCCCGTCGATATGCGATCCCTTCGCCTGCTGAACAGGCTGGTTGCCGTGACAAAGCTTTTGTCGATTATCCCGAGGTCTTCGAGCTTCACTCTGGCTTTATTGCATATCTCGACTGACTCATCCATCTCCATGCCGGTGGCTTCTGCGACGTCGACCGGCCCTCTCACTAGGAGGTCGCGGACAGACCTGAAGCCGGCCTCCCTGAGGCGTTTTTCCGTGGCCGGCCCTATCTCCTCAATGCTCGAAAGCGCCAGCCGTCCCGGAGCGTCCTCTGAAGCAGCCAAGTGCTACTACCTTTGCGGGTGCCACTAATTAGCATTGACTGAGTGACGAAATTCGGCGCGTGCGCCGCTGGAGCAAAACATATATCTTTGTTCTTTCTGGTCTACCTAAGATATAGGGATATGATGGAAAGCAAGACGTTGGTCGTGACGGCTCTTGCGACTGTCATGGTGCTATCTGCATTCGCAGTCTTCTTCCCGAGCGCAGAGGGGCACGGTGTACAGGCACAGCTTCAGAG
>DATEUD010000135.1:0-6515 GCA_035283265.1 Nitrososphaera sp. | reverse complement strand
AAATAATAACAAATAGTATGAATCTATTTGAAGACCTAGCCAAAGAGGTCTTCCGGTTGTAACGCACAGCAATTTTAAAAATCAGGAGCTAGAGCTATCTTGGCACCGTTTATCTTGTCCTACTTTTTGCAAGCCTTTTTCATCGACTTTGCAAATTCTTGCAGCTCAGACAGCATTTTTCTGCCCGACGATTTTGCCATCCTCTCAATAATGGCGCTGCCGACAATGACTGCGTCTGCGCCGGCGCCTATCATGAACCGGACATGTGCAGGGGTGCTTATGCCAAAGCCCACTGCCACCGGCACTTTGCCGCCAGCGGCCTGCTTGGCGCTTTTGACTGCATTTAGCGTGTAGTCTTCAAACGACTTGCGCGCGCCGGTTATTCCGTAAACAGAGACGAGATACAGAAAGCCAGAACTGCTGCCCACTATTTTTTTGAGCCTTGCTGGAGTGGTGTTGGGCGATGATAGGAACACCGTTGCAAGTCCGAGTCTTGAAGCCGCTGCCGAATACGCTTCTGCCTCTTCCACCGGCAGGTCGGGCAGGATGAAGCCGTCAATCCCGTTTGCTTTGGCCTGCGACATGAATTTTTCCATGCCCGGCCGGACAAGGATGTTCGAATAGGTCATTACAAGCAGCGGCAGCGCGGGATACTTTTTCCTAGCGCTTTTTGCAAGATGCAGCGCCTTTTCCGGGGTGATGCCGCGCTTGAGCGCGCTGTTTGACGCGGCCTGAATCGTGGGCCCGTCGGCTATCGGGTCGGAAAAAGGTATGCCGATTTCGATGATGTCGGCGCCGCCCTTTACCAGAGAATCAATTACGTTTTGTGAAGTCTGGACATCCGGGTAGCCTGCGACGACGTAGCAGACAAGGATGCATTCGTCCTTCTCTGCCAGCTCGCCGAATTTTTCGGTGATTCTATTTGGCATGTTTTTTCTTCTTCTTTTTCCCGCTATTCCGACTTTCAAGGTAATCCTGGACAACCTGCACATCTTTGTCTCCACGCCCGGACAGTGTCACTACGATGACGTCGTCCCTGTCCATTTCCTTTGCAAGTTTAATCGCGTATGAAATTGCGTGTGCTGGCTCGAGCGCCGGGATTATCCCTTCAAGTTTTGAAAGCGTGAGAAAACCTTCCACCGCTTCGTCGTCGGTGGACGCGACGTACCTGGCGCGCTTTGCGTCCTTGAGCATCGCGTGCTCGGGACCCACGCCGGGATAGTCAAGCCCTGCCGATATGCTGTGAGTCTCAATTACCTGCCCGCATTCATCCTGCAGCAAATATGTGAACATGCCATGCAGCACGCCTTCAGAGCCGGCGGCAAGCGTGGCCGAGTGCTTGCCGGACTTGATCCCTTCGCCGCCTGCCTCCACCCCGTAGAGCAAGACGTCAGTGTCGTCAAGGAACGGGTAGAACGACCCCATAGCGTTGCTTCCGCCTCCCACGCACGCCACCACTGCATCTGGCAGCCTGCCTTCAAGCTCCTGCATCTGCTGCTTTATTTCGTGGCCAATAACGCTCTGGAAATCCCTCACCATCATTGGGTACGGGTGTGGGCCTACTACCGAGCCAATGAGGTAGTAGGTCGTTTTCACGTTGGCGATCCAGTCGCGGATCGCCTCATTGATCGCGTCCTTGAGCGTCTTGCTGCCTGACTGGACAGTGTGTACCTTTGCGCCAAGAAGTTGCATCCGGAAAACATTCAGCTTTTGCCGCTCGACGTCCTTTGCGCCCATGTAAACTTCGGCAGGAAGTCCAAGAACCGCACATGCAATTGCAGTCCCCACGCCGTGCTGGCCCGCGCCGGTCTCTGCGATTATCCTCTTTTTGCCCATCTTTTTAGCCAGGAGCGCCTGCCCAAGCGTGTTGTTTGTCTTGTGGGCGCCCCCGTGCAAAAGGTCTTCGCGCTTTAGGTAAATCCTGGCGCCGCCGGCGTGCTCTGTCAGGTTCTTTGCAAAGTAGAGCGGAGTCGGCCTGCCGGCGTATTCAGTAAGGTAGTATGAAAGCTCTTTCTGGAAATCGGGATCGTTCCTGTACTTTTCGTAGGCAAGCTCCAGCTCCTCGACTGCCGGGGCCAGCGTCTCCGGTATGTACTTGCCTCCATATTTGCCGAATTTGCCGCCTACTGGGTCCTTGCCTAACAAGACAAATAATGTAGCTTGCAAGGGGTATTTTAAGGGATTCAGAATCAGAACGCACCGTACAATTCGGCAACTTTGGCGCCGACGTCGCCTGTCTCCATTATGCTTGTGCCGACCAGGAACGCGTCCGCGCCGGCTCCTCTCAGGTACCGTATGTCTGCCGGCTTTGAAATCCCACTTTCGCTAATTATGAGGCTCTTGCCCTTAACGTGCTTGTTTAGCAGCCGCTCGGTGTTTGCAATGTCCACCTGCAGGTTGTTAAGGTTGCGGTTGTTGATTCCGATAAGGCTGCGTTTCGCCTTCAGCACTTCGGCAAATTCCCGTTCAGTGTGGACTTCAACGAGCACTTGCAGGCCTTTCATTGCCGCGTATTCCGCAAGTTTTTCCATGCTGTCCTCTGCAAGGTCTTGGTCAAAGACTGCCTTGATAAGCAGTATGCAGTCTGCGCCGGCTTTTTTGCCCGCGTCTATCTGGACCGTGCTGACGGTGATGTCCTTCATTAGTAACGGTACGGTAACCGCCTTTCGGATAGTTGCCAGGTATTCTACCGAGCCGTCGAAAAGGTAGGGCTGCGTCAGCACAGACAGCCCGATGGCGCCAGACTGGACCATTGTAGTTGCGATTTCTTCCGGCGACGTCTTGCCCATTATCTTGCCCTGCGAAGGCGACGAGAACTTTATCTCGGTAATGAGCGGGGCATGGGGACATGACGTGATCGCTTTCCTGATGCTTATCGCGTCATGGCTGAACGAGTGCCGGGCCTCGTACGCACCCTCGTCTATTGCCTTGAACGAATTGTCCACAAGGCGCTTTATGTTAAAGTCAGTCCTGACAAACTTGCTCATCGTTCAAGCCCGGTAGCTTTTAGCAGGTATTAATTCTATTCAGGTATATATTGACGGACAACCGTATCCAGCTAGCCGGGATGTCTGAAGGCTCCATCTTCCGTGACAGGTCGAAACTTTCTCCAAGGTACGTGCCAGAGGAACTGCCGCATCGCCAGGCGCAGGTACAGCAGATTGTGCATGTGTTTTCCGACGCGGTAAAAGACCCTGACAGGTTTCCGCTGACCGTCCTGCAGGCGGTGGGCGTGGCCGGCATCGGCAAGACGTCGACTGTTCTCAGGTCCTCAAAAATTCTGGAGGAGCAGTTTGCAAAAAGCCGGCTCACATTGAAGACGGCATACATCAACCTGAAATTGCAGGGGGGCAACAAGTTTGCGATATACCGGTTCCTGCTTGAGCGGATAGCGCCAGAGCTACCGGCGCAGGGCTTGAGTGCAGAAGAAATGCTGCGCTACCTGTTAAGGTATTTGCGCGAAAACAAGCAGTACGCGCTCATTATCATGGACGAAATCGACTACCTGATAAAGACGAGCAAGGACACTGGCATTATTTACGAACTTACCCGGCTTAACGAGTTCGAGCCGGACAGGCCCTGCAACGTGAAGGGTGTGATATTCATCGCAAGGGGCACGGAATTTTACAATAAACTTGATCCTGCGGAGCTGAGCACGCTCGGGCGGGTCCCGATGGAGTTTCATTCATACACGATACAGCAGGTAAGCGACATACTGGAGAGCCGCGCCGGCCAGGCGTTCAGCCCAAAGGCGATAGGCTCCGATGTGATTGACAAAGTTGCAAGCATTACCACGTCACCGGAGGTAAACGGGGACGTGAGGTACGCCCTTGATCTCTTGCTGTACGCTGGCAACCTCGCCGAGTCGCAGGGGGCCGGCAGGGTCACGCTTGACTACGTGCGCAAGGTGCACGGGCAGGTACACCCTTCGATAACAACCGAAGAGATCGAGCAGCTGTCAAGGAACCACCTTGTCAGCCTTATGGCGCTCGTGCGCGCGCTGAAGAGCAAGAAAAAGCCGTACGTCGAGCTCAAGGACGTGCGCCTGTACGCGACGGAACTTGTCAATCAGCTCGGCATGAAAAAAATAGACGTCGAAGACTACCTTGACGACCTGAAGGCAAGGAGGCTTGTCGACATCAAGTCGCTCAAAGAAATAGGCTTGCACGGCGCGTCGCTTGCGGAGCTGGAGCCGGTGCTCATGGGCAAGGTCAAGGGTGCAAAATAATGCCAGAAACAACGAGCAGCAAGGAGATCATTGAAACCGGGCTTGGCAGCATCGGCAAGATCAGGATAATCAAGGCCCTTGCAGAAGAGGGCAAGCTATCGACCGTCTACGTGCTCCAAAAAAAGACGCACCTGAAACGCGAGGACATCAAGAACAACCTCGACGACCTCGTGAGAATAGGCTGGGTCATGCATACCAAGTACGCAAACGTGGTGTACGGCATTAGCCGGGAAAACAAGTACGTGAGCCGGTTGATTGACTTCTTCAACGACACCGGCTACATCGGTCAGCCGTAGATGCTGAACCTGTCGTCTGCCTTGCCGCTGTTTTCTATCGTTGACAGCCCACGAAAGAGCGCGTCGTCTGCCGCCGCTTCTGTCAGCTTGCCCTTTGCCACTTGGTAGGCGACGCCTGGGACGTCAAGGTGCTTCACCCGATCTGCAATGACCTGGCTCTTCATGCCGTTTTCCCTTGCTCTCCGCGTAAGCGAGGCAAGTATCTTGTCGAGGTGGTAATTGGCATGTATCTCTATGGCTTCTTCATTGTCGACCCCATAGAGATGGGATATAGCTGAGTCGAGCCTTGACTCGTCTTCGACGGTGACACCGGCGTGGGCGGCCTCTATTGCTGATCTGCCCCGGAGCTTGTTTGAATCCTGTTTATGCATCTTGGTGGAAAACATGTTAGGTGGCGCGTTTTCTTCATATTAAGGTACCGCCGGCGAACCCAAAAAGGAATAAAAAGGTGCTTTTCCAAAACCTAATGTGCAGTCAAAGGCTCTGAACGGGAGCAAGTTCATTTTCGTTACAGGCGGAGTCATGTCCGGCCTCGGCAAGGGCGTGACGACATCTTCAACGGCAAAGCTTCTTCAGCTTGCCGGCTACAAAGTCTCATGCGTCAAGATAGATCCCTATCTCAACTATGACGCCGGCACGATGAATCCTGTCGCGCACGGCGAAGTGTTTGTCACGGACGACGGGGGCGAATGCGACATGGACATCGGCAACTATGAGCGCTTTATCGACACCGCCATGACAAAGGACCACAACATCACGACTGGCAGGGTTTATCTTGATGTTATCCGCGCGGAGCGCGAGGGTAAGTACCTGGGCCAGTGCGTCCAGATTATCCCGCATGTCACTGACGCGATAAAGAACACTCTGCGCAAGGTCGCAAGCGACGAAAAGCTGGACATCATGGTAGTAGAGTGTGGCGGCACGGTGGGCGACATTGAGAGCCTCCCGTTCCTTGAGGCGTTCCGGCAGATGGAACTCGAGCTTGGCCAGTCAAACACGCTGTTTATCCATGTCACACTGGCGCCGGTGCTCGATGTGGTTGGCGAGCAAAAGACAAAGCCCACCCAGCACAGCGTCCAGGAGCTGCGCAGGATAGGCATCCAGCCGGACATACTTGCAGTCAGATGCAAGATGCCGCTGAGCGACGACGCAAGACGCAAGATTTCGCTATTTGCAAGTGTCCAACAGAAATGTGTGATTTCATGCCATGACGCGCCATCCATCTACAAGGTCCCAGAGGTAATTGAGAGCCAGGGGATGCTCAAGGCAATTTCAGAGCGGCTTGCGCTCCGCAGGTCGACGCCCCAATGGGGCGACTGGCGGGCAATAGCCGAGTCGTTTGCAAAGTATGGTGGCGCTGTCAGGATTGCAGTTGTTGGCAAGTACGTCACGTTGCCCGATAGCTATGTCAGCGTTTACCACGCTCTGTCGCACGCGGGCGCGGGTATTGGCAAAAAGGTCGAGGTCCAGTGGATCGACTCGGAAAAATTCGAGAACGGCGCCCAGTCTGGCCTCTCAATGCTCAAGAATTTTGACGGGATACTGGCGCCAGGCGGCTTTGGCAAGCGCGGAAGCGAAGGGATAATCGCTGCGGCCAACTTTGCAAGGACAAACAATATCCCCTACCTTGGGATTTGCTTTGGGTTCCAATTAGCAATCGTTGCGTTTGCAAGGCACGTTTGCAAACTAAATGACGCCAACTCAACCGAGCTTGACTCACACACCAAGAACCCGGTGGTGGACTTTATGCCAGAGCAGCGCAACATACATGACATGGGCGGGACGATGCGCCTTGGCAGCCATGATATCACGATAACCCCCAGGACGATTGCGGCCAGGGCGTACGGCTCGACTGCGATCAAGAGGAGGCACAGGCACCGATACGAGTTCAACCAGAAATTTCTAGACATTGTCAGCAAGAATGGCCTTGTGCTGTCGGCCCACTCTGACAGCGGCAGAAGAATGGAAATACTGGAAATAGCAAATCATCG
>DATEUD010000134.1:0-5454 GCA_035283265.1 Nitrososphaera sp. | reverse complement strand
CGTCTCTGATTATTTTGTTGACGATAAAGCTATGTGAGTGTCAAGGATTAGACGGGATTCTAAATTTCGAGCGAATCTAGTGAAAGGATAAAAACAAATTACATGGATGGCGCGTGATGAAAATAAAATTAACTATTACGTTGCGGCCGCGATGGGTCTGACAGTTTCGAGCCCTACGACTCATCCTTTAGCATCGCTTTCGGCTGGTAGGACCCGGAAGTCGTTTATATCCCTGAATGTCTCATCGCAAACAGCTTCTTCAGCCTTCCGTCGACATAAAAATGACTTGGAGGTCATTCCTTTCCTCCTTTGTACTATCTGTACTATCTAGCTGAGATCTTACCCAAGAAATAGTCTAGAAGTTCGATCGTCATACGTATTTCTTCATCGGATAGTGCCCTTAACTTACTGTCATAGCTGATCATCATAACGCGCCAGCCTTCAATTGTTGCAGTCTTGTTGCGTGAGTCCCTTTGATTATATTGCCCCAAGAAAACGCAGAAATCATTAGTGAACCTGATGTCATCAATTTCCCGCTCTGCGGCTCCTGCCGCACATAATTTGCTAATTAGGCCAGTCGCCGCCATTAGAGTCAGGTGTACAGTTTGTTCATAAAATGGGAGATGTCCGTTTCTCTCCATTAAACTGATGCTATATTCCACACAGTCGACTAGAAAGGATACATGTCGTCCAACCCCGGTAGACTTCGCCTGGTTTCATGTCCTCTAACGCTGGTCCGTATAGTATAGATCTACCATTAAAACAGAAAGTGCAGAAAGGCATCAAAATTAATGGAATATAGAGGCAATCTACTGGATCTTCCCGTAAAATAGACATATTCCCTTTTAGACAACTTTAGGCATATCGGATAGAGGCATGAATTCCTCGCAAGAGATATTGAATCACATTTCCACTATTCGGGGGGAGCCTGATACGGAAAAACGGCTGAAAATGCTCCAAGAACTCAATGATTCTCTTCCAGTGAACATAAAGCTGCAGATGCCGTCTCTGATTACGAATGCCTACGTTCGGAAGGCATTAGATATGATCGAAGAGCGGATCTAAGTATCAGCGTAAAAGGACACACATTTTTATCCATTGCTCGTTCTTGCGATGTCCTCCATTGATCATCTCCTTCATTGATTTAGTCCAGCAGCCTAGACAGCTTTCGTGATATTCAGAGCTGGTCATTTCGTCTCTAGAGCAAGGGCCATGTCGCGATCGACGACTTTCCACTTGACAGATCCGTCTTCCTTTGTGCCGTTCTTTTCAAAGCCTATCATCTGGCCGGGGAATCCTGCATCCTTGCAGCGGTTGCATTCCTGGAGCTTCTGTTGATATTGACTCATGGTAAGGTAATATCTCCTTGAGAACCTGTTGGCAATGCCCGCAGTCCTTGGCGTGGGCCTTCCAGCCAGCCAAGATCACAGCGGCCAGTGTTTCTGTTGGTATCCTTGGAGATTGTGGCTCAGTCCTCAATCGCCCTATCTATGAACATATGCACAGGGGCAAGTGGAGGGTAGGTCTTACGTAGCTTGAATTCCTTAAACAACTCCCTTAGCTGCTCAATCCGAGCAGCTTCCTCGAGTTCTTTTCCGACAACTCTTATTTTCTTTAACTCATTATTTGCATTTTTCTTCTGAATCGCATCGAGTAGCAGTTCTAGCTCGAATGGCTTATGCAAATGTTCGACCACATGGTTCAACATGGTTCAGCTGATTGACCGATTCAGCAAGTGTTTCCGTGAGGTAAGCTGAAGCAAATATTATCCGTTGGTATGGGTTTTCCGCCAGTATGTGTTTTGCAACTTCCATCCCATCCATGCTCGGCAGCCTGTAGTCCAGAACTACGACATCGAAGGGCGGATTCTTGGACAGATATTCTTCTGAATCGTCAGCCAGTTGAGCCGCCCTGTCCCTATAGATTTTTAGACATTGTGCCCCGTCAGTCGTCAGTCGTCATGGTCACGCCGTGACCTTTTGCCACTAGGATCATTTCATATTCATATGTTTCCGCGATGCCAATCTCGTCTTCAGCAATGAGAATCTTCATTGCTGTCCCATCTCACTCTGTTTTCTCTAGGCGCCTCCAATAATTTCAGGCGCCCTCCGACCTTCAATAGCGTCTACAAGGTCGATCAATTCGAAAGGCTTCTGAATAAGTTCAATGCTCCTCTGCAAGCTCTGGGCAGATCTTTCTATCACATCCTTGGGGTAGGAGGATGCAATAAGAATCCGCTGGTACGGAGCGGCTGACAATATATGACCTATTACGTCTATGCCATCCCTGCCTGGGAGGTGGTAGTCAACCACCACGAGTTCAAAGGGTCCAGCATTTCTGCTTTCTGTGTTTTTTTGCAGTTGTTCGTCATACTTTCGGATGCACTCGTCTCCGTCTACAGTCATGGTTACCTCGTAGCCCTGCGACTCGAGCATGAGCTTGTATGTTTTTGCAATGGCCTCGTGATCTTCTACTATCAGGATCCTGCCTTTCATGGTGTTATACACCTGGCCGCGCCGTACCTACCCCGACTTCGACACCTTGTCCTATTACTACCTCTATGCTCGTCTTCTGTGGAGTGCCACCGTTAGTATCGCGGAGAACACCATCTGGATTTGTGGTTTGCTCGAGGATATATGTGTGTGCGGGCTTGTTCATAAGGTCAGTGACATCAAATGACTGCCCGACCAAGTCCTTTCCGTACACATCTTCCCATCCGGGTGATACACCCATCAGCACAAATGTTGCAACCGGGCTGTTGTAACATCTGTTGTAGACCGGTGCAGTAGGATAGTTCGGAACTGTTGGATCAGCCACTTCGACATCGGCAAGACAGAACGCCTGTTTTGCGGAAGTCACGACCACTTTGTTTTTATTGCTTGGGTCTATCAAACTGTACTTCACTGCGTTAACAAAGTGATAGTGATGATGTGCCTCGTGGTATGTCATCTGTCCTACAGGGACCTCTACGAAAGTGCCATCTGTATTGTATACTCGCTGGTATGCCTGCAAGACGTTGTAGCTCGAGTCGAGGCTCGCAGCGCCTCTTCCTACTACTTCAATTGTTCCTGGACCATAGTTACCTATACCACCTGCAAATCGTAAGAGTATCTGTCCAGTATTTGGATTCTTCACCAAATCATAATCCATCAGGGTTTCTTTGACCGGCTTTATGTTGGGCAGAAGCTGCTGCTGACTCGCAGAGGTCCGCGCCGCCTGGGCCACCTGCAGAGGAATAATGAAGGTTGCAATAACAAGACATCCCAAACCTATTACGGCCAGGATGGTTCGAAGCTCTGGTTTTCCTTCTGATTGTCTGAAAGCCATGTCTCTTATACCATCTCCTCTAGGATTGCCAGCCCGACAAGCCCAATGCAAAGTCCAAGGGACTTATCAAATGCTAACTTGCTCTTCATAAGTTGAAGTGCCGCTGTCTGTGCTGCTGGTTCTGGAATAGCCAAGAGAAAATTTGCTATCCTGTGCTTAACGGTTGGCATGTGGTTTTCATGCACATTTCCGAGACTGCTGTTGGTTAAGTATTCCAATGCTGCCAAGTTGTTATCATTACCCATGATGCGAACTCAATCTATCAGCTAATGTACCGTCCTTGCGATCGTTTTTGGTTAGTTTTTTCGGTACAAGGATCAAGATGGACTAACCGCTTAAATAGTCAATATAATGCCAGCGACTACAAAATAACCCGGAATGTACTTGAAAAGTGGAAATTCCACTCATTGAGAGGCTGCCTGTAACTTCACCTTTTCTCGTTGTTATCCTTCGCTAGCTTCGTGGCGGAGGGCTAGCTTTACGCTTTTTGTCTAATATCATGTACTTGTTATGCCAGAGGAGGCCAGCTGCCATGCTCAGGTAGGCGGCATTGTAGAACAGGTTCCATATAGAGATGTCGCCTGCGATCGAAGTTACAGCTGTGAAGCCAAATATCCCATCGGCTATCGCAGTAAATATCCATGATACAAATATCCATGGCATAGACGTCAGATAGCCTTTTCCGGCGCTGACGACAGCTAGCAAAGCGGGGATGATGATGATAGAGTCAAGGATCGGATATGCAATGCCAATTATCATCGCAGTAGCCCCGTCTGATGAAGTAAGGTCAGCTACTGAAACCAGCTGGGCAACATAATATGATGCAAAGGCCGCTACTGCGATACTAGTTACGATCAAGGTCTTGCTGCTCTTTTTGTATTTGCCATAGCCATACATCCGGGATAGGGTAAAGAGTCCATACCCGAACGGTGCGTACGCGGCAAGCCAGAATGCATCCGCCAGAGAAGGAAATGGTACCTCGATTCCTAAGCCGATTGAGTAATACGCCCAGAGTATCTCTGCGATAAAGTACAATGCCAATCCTGCGGCCAAAGCTGCATATGACCTTCCAAAGACGCCCTTTGTTTTTTGCCTGAAAACAACTATTATCGCAAGCCCTGTTGCGACAGCTGCAAGTATTGGTCTCAAGACATTGCCAAAGTAGTTCTTGCTTTCAGCGTCTGCCGCCAGGAGTATGATTGAATTGACAGCCAGCGTAGCGGCGATCAATCCGACGATCATATTTCTCCGGGCTTTCTTCATGACGATATCCGGCAACTGCATCATTTTGAGCTGCCTCCTGCCATGTTTAGTGCCAGTAATTGTTCTATGCGGCTCACAACTGGCTCACTAGCATCTAGTTGAAGAGAAGTATCATGAGAGCTCTGTCTCAAGCTATCATATATCTCGTCCATTATCATGTCTGCGATTTGTCCAACGATCTGCTGAAGTTGCTGGTAAAATAGGCGCAGATTTAGGTCGTCGCTTGAATCAACAAAGACTCCATGGGCTTTGAGATGCCATTGTATGGTCTCCATTATGGGCTCTCCCAATGTGAGTAACGACTCGTTTATCACCTGATTAAGTAACTGTTGATTTCCCAATTTACTCGCCTTTTTTGGCATGATCACCGGCTGTAAGCGTCATCGATATGCATACAGCGGAAGTAAAGAAGCATAATTAATTACTACGATGTATTTAGGAAGACAAACAGCTAGAGTCAAAAATTGAGAGGAATGGTAGAGAGATGAGATTCTGTGAGAGATCTAATAGAAAATTTAGAACGGAAAAAGTGCTGGTATCTGGCGAGTCATTTCTTGTGGGGCGATATCGGCGATATCGGGAGAGTGATGGCAAACGTTGCGCCACCCTCGTTGTTGTTGTTGTTGAACGCGGATATCTCTCCATTGTGGTCGTTAATGATAGCTCTTGAGATGTAGAGTCCGAGTCCGGATCCTTTATGGTTCACAACATTGCCATGCCCCTTTGTTGCGAATTTCTGGAACAGTAGTGACATCATTTCGTCTGGGATGCCGCTGCCATTGTCGATGATTCTTATCTCGATTTTATTTTCATCATGCATGGCTTTGCTCTGAATCCTTATGTGCCCCCGCTGTGTGAATTTCA
>DATEUD010000133.1:0-6755 GCA_035283265.1 Nitrososphaera sp. | reverse complement strand
TGCGCTGGCCCACAACCTGCTTTTCATGGGCCCTGAGGCCGGGACCTCCATCATCAATGGCACAGTATTGGGATTCGGCAATAGGGTCCGGAAAGGAAACGTAGGAATCATAGGAGCATCAGGAACCGGCATACAAGAATCTAGTATCTTGTTGCACTTCTGCGGCTCTGGCATTACCAATGCGATAGGCGTGGGCGGTCGAGACATGAAAGAACAGGTAGGTGGCCTCATGACCCTCAAAACTATGGCATTTTTCGAAGAAGACCCCGAAACAGATGCCATTCTTATCGTATCAAAGCCCGTCAGTCCGTCCATTCGAAACAAGATAATTGATGCGGTCAGAAAGTACTCCAAGAAAGATTACATTTTGTGCCTTATAGGTGACCAGGAAAAACTCTATGACTACAAGCAAATCAAATTTGCAAAGTCGATTCAGGCAGCAGTATTGAAAACCCTCAAGACGATAGACAGACGCAGGTTCGAGTCAAGCCAGCACAAACTCAAGCAAGAAACCAGCATGTGCCTTGAGTTTGCAAATGAATCGTCTCGTTCTCTTGGTTCCAAACAAAAGTTCGCTCGTGGATTATTCACCGGCGGCACGCTGTGTTATGAATCCAAGGTAATCTTGGAAGAGATGTTGGGACCAACTTTTTCAAACCTTTCCTCCTCTCCAAAATATTACATAGGTGGAAATGAAGCTAGCAAAGCACACACACTTATAGACTTTGGAGAAGATGAATTCACAGCTTCGCGGCCTCATCCCATAATAGATCCCTCACTTAGGCTTGAAAGGTTATTGAAAGAGGCGAGGGATCCATCCGTGGCCGTAATATTCATGGACTTAATTGTAGGCTACAGTGTTGCAGAAAGGACAATCGAACTTCATTCGAAAGCCATCAAAGAGGCAATCGAGAGCGCAGGGAAGGAGAATAGAACTCTTCCAATCTTTGTACATGTCTGCGGAACAGAGCAGGACATATCAGAGGCGGACCTAGACGTAATTCGAGAAGCTGGGGCGCAGATTTTTACGTCAAACGCGCTGATGAGCATAACTGCAGGAGCCATTATCAAGAAGCAAAAGCCAGATGCGATGCGCAGTATCCTATCTGACTACTTAGGAGATGACATAAAGTAGAGTGCAAATCCCAAAGAAACTAAAGATTGTAAACGTCGGGATCAAGCTTTTCTACGACACGGCAATCCTGCAGAAAGCCGAAGCGGTTCATGTCAACTGGCAGCCCGCTCCGAAATTGGAAAAGGAAATCGAAGACATCTTGCAGAGGATTGGAGGCTAAACAAGATGAAATCCATGGGCATTAGCGACCAGATCACGTCCGCTAACAAGGAAGCAATTGAGAGGATGATAAACACAGAGCCGGAGTTAGTAGACATTGATGCTGCCAGCAGGACGATACCTGGGTTCAGCTCGCGGATGATTCTTCATTCTGGTCCCCCAATTGCATGGAAACACATGTGTGGAGCGCAAAAGGGTGCCGTAATTGGTGCTATACTCTACGAAGGCTGGAGCGATAGCCCGACAGACGCTGAAAAGCTTGCTTCTTCCGGTGAAATTACCTTTGAACCCTGCCACGACCACTGGGCCGTCGGACCGATGGCAGGAATCATTTCGCCTAGCATGCCAGTCTTCGTTATCAAGGATAAGGAAAATGGTCGGCAATCATATTCGAATCTTAATGAAGGGCTCGGAAAAGCTCTCAGGTTCGGTGCCTTCGACGACGAGGTACTCAGGAAATTGGAGTGGATGAAGCTTACTCTGTCGCCAGTATTGAAGTCTGTTTTGAAGGATATCGGATCGGAGAAAGGCGGAATAGCGCTAAAACCCATAATTTCTCAAGCATTGCAGATGGGAGATGAGTGTCATAATAGAAATCAGGCGGGTACTTCGCTTTTTATTCGCGAACTAGTTCCTTCATTGATTTCCGGTTCAGACAAAAAAGAAGCTTTAGAATGTTTCAATTTCATCAACTCCAATAATCATTTCTTCCTTAATCTAGTTTTGGCTGCCTGCAAATGCATGGCAGATGCTGCCCGTGATATCGAGTACAGCACGGTTGTCACGGCGATAGCCCGGAACGGAACAGAGATAGGGATAAGGGTGTCGGGCCTAGGAGACGAATGGTTCACAGATTTAGCGCCCATTCCGGATGGATTGTATTTCCCTGGATACTCGGCAAAGGATGCAAATCCGGACATGGGAGACAGCACCATAACGGAGACGGTGGGTCTTGGAGGAGCTGCCATGGCTGCCAGCCCTTCCATCGTTAAGTTCGTGGGTGGAAGCGCAAAAGACGCGCTAGAGATGACCAACGTTTACCGGCAGATCTCTGTCTCTCAACATAACCAGTTTACCATTCCTTACATGGACTTTGAAGGAACTCCGCTTGGGATTGACATCCGGAAGGTTCTCAGAAGAGGGATTACTCCAAAAGCCAACACGGGAATAGCCCACAAATGTCCAGGTGTGGGTCAGATTGGGGCAGGAATAGTGACCTTGCCTATTGCACCCTTCAAGAAGGCGTTGTTTGGATACGTGAGTAAGTATGGAGTCTAGTCAATCTACCTACAACATCCCTACGCAGGGAATAATGTTAGAAATTCTAATGTCGCGGATACATCACTCAAATGTTCTTCTTAGGAATGTCCGTATCTCGCTGGAAGAACTCAAGAGCTCGATCGCGCAAAAGGGACTGCTTCATCCAATCATTGTTAGACCCTTAGGTGAAAGGTTTGAGGTGGTTGCAGGAAACAGGCGATTTGCGGCCTGCAAGGAGCTGGCATGGAAACGGATAATTTGTCACGTGCTCGAGCTAGATGATAAAGATGCCTTTGAAGTCTCGCTGATGGAAAATCTCCAACATCAGACGTTGAATGCCGTTGAGGAAGCTGTTGCTTACAAGAGGTACGTAGAGGAGTACGGTTGGGGAGGAGTCTCAGAGCTAGCAAGAAGGATTGGAAAAAGCCACTCTTACGTAAGCAATAGGATCCGTCTGTTGGAGCTCCCGAGAGAAGTGTTGGACAAAATTGTTCGCCGGCAAACAAATCCCGGCGTCATACAAGAAGTCCTTGCAATCGATGATGCCCAGAAGAGGTTTGCACTGGTTGAAGAAATACTGGACCATAGCCTGACAAGGGCCGAGGTGAGGAAAATGCTTCACAATGACTCTGCCGATACATATGACTTTGTGACAAACACATGTCTACCTTCACAGAAAGAAATGAAACTTCACGAAAAGGAGAAGGCAATTCTTCGTTTCATTACTTCGCTGAGAATTGCGTTAATGAGGCTAGATGATACGATGGAAGGGGCAGATAGAGATGATTGGATTCTGTGGCAGAATTTGATGCATTATAGAACAGCACTTCACAAGAGCATCGACGAACTAATAGTCCTTAAAAAGAAAAGTATGGTGCATTACGATAACTTGCAATCAATTTCCTGAATCCCTTATCAAAGTGGATTTGCATCGGAACGCCTACGGTAGACGCTGTTCGCTAGGTCTGGACTAGCCTTCATGGAAAACTAAAATCAATGCGCGGGTAACATTGCATATGAAAATAGGTGTTTACAAGGTCTCCATGGCCAGGCCCGATGACCTAGGCGGGCTCAAGGATCTAATAGAAAAAGGAACGATAAAGCCTGCAGAAATTATAGCAGTAATCGCCAAAACAGAAGGCAATGGGAATGTTAATGATTTTACGAGGGGTTTTACAACCCTAGCAATCCAGGATTTCCTGTCTGACTTGCTGGATTGCCGGCGAGACCAAGTGGGAAAGAAGGTTTCTATCGTTTGTTCGGGGGGGTGCGAAGGTGTCATGAGTCCGCACGCTACCATTTTTACTAAGAGTGACGCAGGGCAGAAGGACGGAAAGAAGAGGCTTGCAGTCGGAGTCAAAAATACTCGTGACCTGCTTCCAGAAGAATTTGGCACCAGCATCCATTCTAGGGAAGTTGCCGAGGCTGTACATGACGCTATCCTGGATGCCGGAATAGACAATCCCTCCGACGTTCACTTCGTCCAGATAAAGTGTCCGCTGCTAACATCGGACAGAATCAATGACGCTGAAAAACGAGGCGAGAAGGTTGTAACGAAGGACACTTTAAAGTCAATGGCCTTTTCCAGAGGGGCTTCGGCGCTTGGGATTGCGATGGCCCTTGGTGAAGTTGAAGGAGCCAAGGTAACAGATTCCGTCATTTGCAACGACTGGAGCCTATATTCTAACGTGGCTTCGACTTCTGCTGGCATCGAACTGATGAACAATGAGATTATTGTTATGGGAAATTCGGCCGATTCAAGTAGTGATTTCGTGATCGGCCACAGTGCCATGCAGGATCCGATAGACGCTGATGCAGTCAGGTCCGTGCTAAAGAATGTTGGCATTGATGCTGACCCTTGCGTCAGCAAGAAGGATTCTTCTCGTTTGGTTAATGTGTTTGCAAAGGCAGGTGCCCATCCTAGCGGAACAGCGCGCGGCAGGAGAACCACCATGCTTACTGATTCAGATATTAGCAGCACAAGACATGTGCGCGCCGTAGTGAACGCTGTGATTGCTTGCATTGTAGGAGATCCAATGGTGTACGTTTCAGGTGGGTCCGAACATCAGGGACCCTTGGGTGGTGGCCCTATAGCAGCCATTGCGCGAATTTGATGAGGTAACAATAATGAATCCCGAGAGCAGTTTCAATATCCATTCGATAAGGTCTACGAAAAAGGTAGTAGTCGCGATAGGTGGAAATGCGATCCTGGAAAATGGCCAGCCGGGTACATATGAAGAGCAATTCCAAAACATAACCAAGACAGCGAGAAAAATTGTATCGATTATGACAAATGCCGATGGATTTGAGATTGTTGCGTTGACCCATGGAAATGGTCCGCAGGTTGGTTATCTGGACCTTCAACAGGACATGGCTTCTGCCAAGATTCCTCGTCAACCAATGCACGCACTGATAGCCATGACGCAAGGCCAGCTGGGTTATATGATTCAGCAAGCCTTGCAGAACGAGTTCATAAATGCCAGAATAAGAAGGCCTGTGGTAAGTATGATAACCCAAACCTTAGTGGATAAGAATGATCCTGAATTCTCAAAAAATATTCCCTCGAAACCCATAGGTCCGCTTTACACGCTAGAAGAAGCCAAAGAATTAGCACAACGGAACCAGTACATCGTTTCGAAAGTCAAACCTGCTGGTAACCGCATATGGCGCAGGGTTGTGCCTTCTCCACATCCAGTGAAAATCATAGAGTCCAACGTGGTCAAGAAACTTGTAGATGACGGCTGCCTGGTGGTCGCAAGCGGTGGCGGGGGTATTCCTGTAATAGAAAACGGCCATGGATTACAAGGCGTGGAGGGCGTAGTCGATAAGGACCTAGTCGCGGGTTTGCTGGGCAGATCTATTGGGGCATCGGTTCTCCTGATTCTAACCGACATAGATAGGGTCAAACTAAATTTTGGCAAACCTAATGAAACCGACATATCAGAGATGACTTTGGAAGAGGCCAAACGGCATTTCAAAGACGGACAGTTTCTTGATGGGAGCATGGGACCGAAGATTAAATCGTGCATAGAATTTTTGGAATGTGGCGGCGAAGCTGCGATAATTACGTCAATTAATAAGGCGATCGACGCTCTTCAAGGAAAGGCCGGAACCAGAATTGTCAAGAGTGAATGTTGAGTTTCTTCAGAAGGGAATCACAATACGTGTCATCCTTTCCTAAGGTCGTGGCAATCAGAACGCCCACGGCGGAATCTATTCCACTGGAATGACCTATCCTAACTAGGTCAAAGATGCTCGTAGTGACAGATTCTTCAGTGCCTGATAGAATGGAATTAGTAAAATTTTCGAGAGGTTCTATGACGAACCCCCTTTTGGCATAGTCGACAAATTTCCTGCTAAACCAGCTGGTCTTGTCGTCAATTTCGAAGGTGGCGGCTAAGCATCCATTTTCTGCTTCTACTTGGCGCAAGCAAAAGAGAAAACCTCCCAGGAAATCGTCACCCGAGGGTGTAGACCCTCCACCTAGGCCAACAAGTGTTGAAATGGCACTCTGTAACCCCAGTCCGTCCACATTCTTCGAGTAACTCACTATTTGCCCGATATTCTTCACAAATGCAGTAAAAAATGGCGAATTAGGATCGAGGATGCTGCCTTCTGGCGCTAAAATGAGGAGTTGACTAGCAGCAGATAATGCCCTTTTGTCGAGTCCTTCTGCCATCCCGAACTCCCTTTTGCTGCTGTAGAGAGAGCCGTCGGACACAGGTAATATCCACCCGTGAAGTCTCAATGTACCTCCTTCCTTGTAAACGAGCTCATCAACATGAATCTCGGTTAGGTCAATACTATTCTGCAAGTTGATATTCACAGGTCCCTTGACATTGTAAGTAGTGATGCAGATAAGGTCATCATCTACGGTTTTAACATATATGGTGTTTTTGAAAACCCGAATAATCTTACCAATTGGTCCGTCTGCTGATCTGAGGATCTGCAGAGCGAGCTCTCCTGTACTTAGGATCGAGAGTCTGGGGTAGGCACTAATATGATATCTTCGACATCGTAATTATTATCTGATCTGCTGTGCTCAAGAATTCATATTCACTGGTTTGTTGCACAAATGATTATCCCCTAGGTATGAAAGGATTGACAAGGATGCATTTAGCTTGCTTCCAGTGACCGCCTCACATGGTGAACTGGCACTCCTACAACGAATCCTTGGTCAGGCGTGGGGAAGTGATGCTGG
>DATEUD010000132.1:0-3861 GCA_035283265.1 Nitrososphaera sp. | reverse complement strand
TGCCGCTCTTTATCATGTAGACGTCGTTATTTTCAGAGCCGCGTCTTTTGCTGCCGGCAAATCCAGAGCCAAATTCGACTGCCTTGACTGCCGGTATGCTGAACAGTGCCTTTGAAAGATCAGACTCTAGCGATGCAAATATCGGCTCGCCAAGCCCGATAGGCAGGCTGTTGGTGGTGCATTCGATGACTCCGCCAAGCGAGTCGCCGTCCTTCCTTGCCTGCAGGATTGCGTGCTTCATTTTTTCAGCGGCCGCTGGGTTAGGGCATCTAACTTCGTTATTGTACCTGGTTGCAATGTTTGTCGGCGTAATGTTGTCGGCTTTGATGGTGCCAATCTCTGTGGTGTATGCGACCGTTTCAATGCCAAGCGTTTTCTTTAGCAGCTTGCTGGCGACGGCGCCTGCCATCACCAAGGTTGCAGTGAGCCTGCCAGAAAACCTGCCGCCCCCTCGATAGTCTCCAAAGCCGCCGTACTTTACCATAGCAGGATAGTCGGCATGGCCCGGCCGGGGGATCTTCTTTATAATCTCGTATGGTCGCGAATCAGAATCCTTGTTCCATATCAGCATGCAGATGGGCGCGCCAGTTGTATGGCTATTAAAGATGCCTGAAATTATCTCCACCCGGTCCTCCTCTTTTCGCTGCGTGGTGACGACAGACTGGCCCGGCTTTCTTAGGTCCAGCAAGCCCTGTATGTCAGACTCGATTAGCGGAAGGCCTGCCGGACAGCCATCCACCACGATCCCGACACACCTTCCGTGGCTCTCTCCAAAGCTCATGGCGACAAAGCGCTCGCCTATAATGCTGCCACTCATCTCCAGTAGGTGCACTTGAGCCTGCTCTATATATTGTCTTTTTGGAAAGCTATTCTCTGTCTGGCGCCGGCGAGATCTTGGCGCCGAGATCCTTCATGTCCTGAATGAAATGTGGGTACGAGACGTCCACCGACTCGGCGCCTGCAACTATCGATCTTTCAGTCACCATTGACGCTATTGTAAAGGCCATAAAGAGCCGGTGGTCGTTGTAGGCCTCAAGCGATGCGTTCTTCAGGGGCTTGACTGCCGTTATCTTTAATCCGTCCTGAAACTCTTTGATGCGCGCGCCAAACTTGACCAGCTCTTGCGCAATGTTTGCGACCCTGTCTGTTTCCTTTACCCTTGCATGCGCGACGCCCGTTATCGTGACAGGGGTTCTTGCCCTGAGCGCAAGTATCGAGACCACGGGAAGGAGGTCGGGCGTGTCGGCTAGGTCAAAGTCGCCACCTTCCAGCTCGTCTGCCCTCTGAACCACCACTTCGCCTTTTCCCTTGTCGACCTTTATCGGGCAGCCCATCTGCTTAAGGATGTCGACGATTTGCGAATCGCCCTGCGGCAGCGCAAAGTTGAGGCCCTTCACCTTCAGCTTTTCACCGACAAGTGCGCCGGCGGCAAGTATCAGTGCTGCAGTTGAAAAGTCGCTTGGCACGTTGAATTTGGCAGCACGGTATTTCGCGCCCTTGATCTGGTATTCCAGCATGTCAGAGCTGTGATCCACAGACACTCCAAAGTGCTTCATTGTTGCTAGGGTGGCGCTGACGTACGGCTTGGACACAAAGTTGCCCTTTATCCTCATCACGATTTCTGAGTCGGCGTAAATGCCAGTGATAAGCAGCCCGGAAATGAACTGGCTTGAAATGCTGCCGTCAATTACGGTCGTCCCGCCCTTTATGCCGCCCCCTTTCACGACGAGCGGGGGCGTACCGTTTTCTTTTGTGGAATACGCTTCGACTCCCAGCTGCGCAAGCGCGTCAAGTATCGGTTGCATAGGCCGCTTGCGGAGGCTCTCGTCTCCTGTCAATACTGTATGTCCGGTTTTCACGAGGCTGGACATAGCAGCCATTATCCTTATCGTGGTGCCGGAATTCTCGGCGTTTATCACGTTCTCCGGCGGGTCAAAGGCGTGCATGCCTTTTACCTGCACTGTAGTGCCCTCGTGCTTTATCGCTGCGCCCAGAGCCTGGCATCCGGCAAGGGTCGCAAGGGTGTCGCGAGCAAGGAGCGCGTTCGTTATCGTCGACTGCCTTTCTGCAAGCGACGCGATAGCTATCGCCCTGTGGCTGTAGCTCTTGCTTGAAGGGCACCTTACGCTTCCGCCTATCTTGGACTTTCTTACCAGTACGCTAACCATCTATGATCTCCACTCTTGCCTTCTGGTTATTAACTTTGGAAATGATTATCCTCCCTTCAAATTTTGACAGCGCCGACCTTATTTCGTCCACTTCGTCTTCGTACGCCACTGCCGCGACCGACGGGCCGTTGCCCGATATGCCTGCTGCAAGCGCCCCGCGTTCCAGCGCGGCGATAACCGGCGCGTACCTCAATGACAGTGCGGCAGAAGCAAGGACTCCGTTGAGCTTCATTGCCTTCCAGTATTCGCCGGCCTCTGCCAGCCTGAACGCGTCGATGAACAAGTCAGACAAGTTGCTCAGCTTGCGCACGTCGCCTCTTGGAGTGTTGCGCGGCAGAAAAATGATTGTGTGTAGGTTCCCGGGTGCTTCCTCCTTGCGGATGAGCCGCTTTGAATAGTTGTCAGTGACAGTAAAGCCCCCAAAGTAGCAGGCGGTGGCGTCGTCGTACGCTCCGGTTATCGAAATCTTGGCGTCAAGTGACGCGCGGACCGCTGCGTCGAGCACTGCGTTGTCGTCGATGTCGTCCCTTGCAAGCCGACTGCAGGCAAGCGCCACCGCGTTTGACACCGCGCTTGAACTTTTCAGCCCGTAGCCGATCGGGATTTCCGACTTTACCCCTATTATAATCTGGTTGCTTTCAATCATTTCCTTTGGCATTGTGTTGCAAATGATGTTGTTGACCAACCTGTCATTGTTCTTTCCCCTCAGGAACCTGACCCCGTGACCCTTGCCTAGTTCCGCCTCTGCAGTCACTCTAAGCGAGATACCAAGCGCCGAGCCGTTGCCGGTGGCTATGGCGTTTACTATTGAAATTGCCCCGTGCATCGTAGCCCTTGCCCTTCTCATGCCGGCTCCCCAAAGACCCCGAACAGATTCTTTTTCATGGCTTCCCTTGGCGCCGGCAGACCCGTCCATATCTCAAATGCCCTTGCTCCCTGCTCGATTAGCATTTCGTAGCCGTATACAACGCTCGCCTGTGCATATTTCGCATTTTCGATCAGCTTGGTAACTATCGGTCGGTAGATGATATCGTAAACGATGCTCCCCTTCTTGATGTGTTCATGATCAACAGGGCTGGACTCGTTGTTTAGCCCGATGGTTGTGGCGTTCACTATCATGTCACATTCCGCTGAAACATCCTGTGCCTTTTCAAGCGGGAGCCTTTCGCATTTCAACCCAAGATTTGATCCGATCTTGGCGAGCTCTCCTGCTCTTTGCATGTCGCGGTTTGCAATGATTACTTTGGCTATGCCGCTTTCCTGAGCAAGCGCGGCCACCACTGCCCGGGCTGCACCGCCTGCTCCAAGCAGGAGCACCCGCATGCCCTGAAAATCCACCTGCCGTCTACGCAAGGGCTCGATAAAGCCCTCGATATCAGTGTTGTAGCCTTTGAATATGCCTTCAATGTTGTTGACGGTGTTGACCGCTGCCGCCTTTTTTGCAGACAAGTCCAGCTCGTCAAGGTATTTAATCACCTCAACCTTGTGGGGCACGGTAATGTTGAACCCGGATACGTTTATGCTGCGGAGCGACTCGATCGACTCTTTCAATTCGCTTGCGGGGACTCTGAACGCGATGTATGTGCAGTTTAGGCCCGCTGCTGCAAAGGCGGCGTTTTGCATACCCGGCGAGATAGAGTGCTGGATCGGGTCGCCTACGATGCAATACATCTTGGTCGAGCCTTGCATTTGC